>CBHWDR010000103.1:0-8297 GCA_966112575.1 uncultured Chitinophagales bacterium | reverse complement strand
CCTGGTCTTTCAAGCCAAGCAGCTCCAATTTTTGATAGGCCCGCTCTTCGACTTCTTCTTTGCTGTATCGACCCAGTTTCAAGGCAGGCAACATGATGTTTTTCAGGCAGGTGAATTCGGGCAGCAGGTAATGGAATTGAAACACGAAGCCAATCGTTTCATTGCGCAGTCGGGCCAGTTCATCGGCTTTCCGGCCGGTGGCCTTAACGCCATTGATCCACAATTCGCCCTCGTAATCCGTATCCATGGTGCTCAGGCAGTACAGTAAGGTCGATTTCCCGGATCCGCTTTTTCCAACCAGGGTAAGAAGCTCGCCGGGGCTCGCGTCGATGGAAACGTCGGCGAGCACCCGGAAGGGGATGGGCTTACGAAAGAATTTGCTCAGTCCAACTGTTCGCAGGACCGGAGTGATGGATGGGTTCATCGTCTGAATATTTCTACGGGGTCCACACGGGCTGCTTTACGGGCGGGGAAATAACCTGCACCCAGGGTGATGAGTATGCTCAGGAGAAAGCTCCGTAAGAGGAGATGGGCTTCAACCCGGATCGGAAAATAGCCGACCGGTCCGCCCATATAGGTCTTCGACATCGCCTGGATCATCAGAGCGCCCAGCCCCAGGCCGGCTACGGTGCCGATGAACCCCATAATGAGTGCCTCGGTAACGAAGATGCGGACCACGTCGCGGCCGAGGAAGCCGGTGGCTTTCAGGATGGCAATATCATTGATCTTTTGGGTGATGGTCGAGCTGAGAATATTATAGATGCCAAAACCCGCAACGAGCAGGATGGACATGGAGATGGCCATCATCATCGCTCCCTGGGTTCTGTCTCCCGCGAGCACGTCTGCATTGGAGGTTTTCCAGTCTTCCACGCGGTACTCGGTGCGCTGTTGCAATTGTTGCTGGAATTCGCCCGTGCGGTCGGGATCGATGGTGTTCACTAGCAGCGAGCTGATGTAGGCCGGGCCTTCCCGGAGCAGTTGTTGCGCGCGACTGACCGTTACATAGCATTTGCTGTCGTCGGTCATGCTGCTGCCGGTGGTGAAGATGCCCACGATCTGGAAGGTTTTCGTTACGCCAAAAGAGGAAGTCATGGTCAGGTTGTCGGCAATGCCCAGGTTAAGCTTTTCGGCGATGCCGCTGCCGATGATGATACCATCGTTGTTTTGCGCCAGGGCATCCACCGTGCCGGCCACCATGTACTTTGCTGTATTGAACATCGAACTATAGGAGGGCATGTGTACACCGCTTCCCGATCCTCGTAACCGCGCCTTGCCACGATGATAGAAAACATCGAAGCTCACCTGCGCGATGGCCTGCGTTACATAAGGCTGCGTTCGTACATCGGACAGCAAGGCTTCCGGATCGTGAATCCGGTTGGATGCATTGGTGATCTGGGGATTGATGATCACATTGGTTTGTTGTCCGGACGTATCGATCTCCAGCGGCTGACTGATCGCATCTTCGGAAAAGATGCGGATATGCGCATTGTTTTTAAAGATCTCTCCGCGGGAATAGCGCGAAAATCCGGAAGCGAGGGAGTTCATAAACAGGTAGATGGCGATCCCGATCGTCACGCCCAGGGCCGCAACCAGGGTCTGCTTCCTGCGCGTAACAATATGCGTGACGGCGATATCGAGGTTTACAAATCCTTTCATGGCTTAACGCATTTGCGCACCCGTTTCCGAGGTCGTAACCTTATTCTCGGCAATGTTTTCAGTCACGAGCACCGTGTGCTCATCGATTCCACTCAGTACCTGGACCCAATTATTGCTGGTGAAACCCGTGGTGATCTTTACCGGTTGTTTTTGGCCCTTGATCAGGACCTGGTTGCTGTAGTCAACAAAATTGCGCGGGACGAGCAGGACATTCTTCTGCACCCCGACAACAATGTTGCTCTGCAACTGGGTCCCATCGAGCCGGAACGAAGGCAGGGAATCGAATACCAGTTTGGCGGAGAATGATTGTGTGGCCTCATCGAACCGGGGATAGATTTCCGTCACCCGTGCCTTGTAGGTATGTTCCTTTCCGGTGTTGAGCCGGACAAAAGCTTCCTGCCCAACCCGGATCCGTTCGATGCTGTTTTCATCGATACTGACCAGTGCATGGATCTGTCCGGTGCCGGCAATCGTTGCGATCACATCTCCCTTGCGCACGTACTCACCCGTCTGTTTGATCTTTTTTAGCACGACACCTCCCAGTGGCGCCCGCACGCCATTGTCGTTCTGCCGGATCGTAGCGATTTGCCGATCGGCGTTCCGGCCGACGAGGGTTTCGCGGGCCGAGCGACTGGTCCGCTGGTAGGACGCTATGGCTGATTCGTATTGCTCCCGTGATTTCTGGTATTGAAGCAAGGCCTGTTCGTAGTCGAGGCGGGCGATGCTATTGGCATCCAACAAACGCCGGTAACGGGCTTGCAGGAGCGAGTCGGACCGGAGTTGCTGGAGCGCGATGTCCACCTGGTTCCGGGCTTCCCGCAGAGTCGGCGCCGTGGCTGTGGTATTAACCTCCGCGAAGTCGTACAAGGCCTCGGCATTCCTGCGATTTGCTTCGGTTTCCCGGTTTTCGATTTGTGCCAGGAGGTCTCCCGACCGTACGGTATCGTTTTCGGCAAAATTAAGGGCGGTCAGAAAGCCATCGGCAGTAGCGGTCAGGTCATATCGCTGGTCGGCCCGGAGTTGACCCGAAGCGAAAACGGTTTCGGTAACGTCTTTGCGCACCGGCCTGGTCTCGGCCAGCTTTTTCCCGCATGCGGAAAGTAAGGCGGCGGCCAGCCCCAGCAAAAGGATTCGATTGGCGTTCATTGAAATTGATTGTGGATGTCGATTTTGGTTTTGGCCAATTGCACCGACGCTGCCGCGGCAATTTCGTCGTAGGTGGCATTGACCAGGTTGTTGAAGCTTGTCAACGTATCGCCCAGGCTGATCAGACCTTCGCGATACAGCAACAGGTTTTTCGAATATGTATCGGTATACAGAGTTAGCAGGAGCCTGGTGTTGTTCCATTGGGAGATGGCTTTCTCATAGTCCACCGACATGCGCCTGTTTTCCAATGCTGATTGAAGTCGTTCCTGTTCGGTGCTGTTGCGCGCCTGCAGCCACTCAAAACGGGTTTTCGAGGCCTGGGCAATCGTGCTGGAGCCCGGAATCAGAATGTTCAGCCGGAGCCCGATGTAATTGCTTGGAATGAAGCGGGCGTTCAGCTCCTTGAAAAATGCCTGGCTGCTGTAGCGATTGGTTGAATACGACTGGACAAAAGACAGCGTGGGCAAAAATGCCTGACGGGCCTGCCGGTAGTTGGTCCAAGCAATCTGTTCGTTGATCTGGCGATTGCGGACCGACAAACCTCCCTGGGCTGCTGCAGGAAGGGAGGGATCGAATGCCGTATTTGGTTCCACAATGATCGCCAGGCTATCCGGAATATCCGCCAGTACTTTGAGTGCGAGATATTGTTGTTGCAAGGCAAAGTCGATCTGGCGCAGCGACTCGCCTGTAGCCAGGCTGTTCGCCTGCGACTCGTTCACATCCTGCTGGCGAATCAGACCTTCCCGGTATTTATCCGCCGCTATTTTTTGCAGGGTGTCGGCAGCCGCCAGGTTGCGTTCCGCGGCCGTCCGCTGGCCCAACAGGGTTACGATGTTGAAATACGAGGCGGCGAGATTTTGCAGCATTGTCCGGTGTTGCAGTTGCCGGTCGGCCGTGGCGGCTTCCAGATCGAGCCGGGCCAAGCGCAGGTTTTTCCAGGATCGTGGATTGATCAATTTCACCTCCACATTCTCGTTCAGTGACGTGGTGTAACGGATACCGGTCTGTACTTCGCGATAGGTACCGGCGGGTCCGCCGAATACTTCGGCAGGAAACAGGTTGACCGGCAGTCTTGTGTTATCGGTATACGAGCCGGAAACACCGCCGCTGATGTCGGGGATGCTCAAGATCGCCGCCAGCTTCGAGCGCATAGCCTGTTGCTCCTGGATCGATCCCGACCGGAGAGTAAGGCTGTTGCGGGTGGCATAGCGGAAAATGGAGTCCACTGTTGGGAAATGTACCTGCGCATGCGAAGCTGCATTCCCTATCAACATCAAAAACAGGATCAATAAGAATCTTGAACGAAACATATAAACCGGCGAAATTGGGTTTGTCCCTTCGCCAGACAAAAGTCGAGGAGGTGAGCAGCGGGGCCATCGACTTTACTACTGAACTGGACAAATCGGCGGCTGGACGGGCCAGTGCGGGAGCGAGCGATGAGGCAGGCGATCCGTTATGGGACGGAGTCAACCCTATCGGCGGGGATGTAAAGGATAAACCTTGGCAGAGCGACTCCGTTTACTGTTGGGCCAGCCAATCGAGAAAGGCCCGGGTCTTCAGCTTGCCTACGAGGATGGTTTCCTTGAACGGGACCTTCAGGTTCACTGCCAGTTTCCGGTTGAAGTGCTGGGCGGCCTCCCGAACCGCCGACCGGTTGACGAGGTGTTGGCGGTTGGCCCGGAAGAACTGCGGGCGGAAGTCGGCTTCCAGCACATCCAGGTTTTCGGCCAGCAGGAACTTCTCCTGGTTGAAGGTGTAAGCATACGTGCCGCCCAGTTCCACATACAGGACCGCGATATCATCGGTCCGGAGCGGTATGATCTTATCGCGCAGGCGTACGATCACCGCATTCTTTCGGGGCTGTTGCGGTGCCTGCAAGAGCTCGATCAGGGAGCCAAAATCAGTAGCGGTCCGGGTGAACCGCTTTTCAAGTCGTTGGTACTTTTCCAGGGCTTTTTGCAGGGCTGCACGGGTGAAGGGCTTCAGCACATAATCGATTCCTGCCGATTGGAAGGCTTCGTAGAGGTAGGTGTCGTAGGCGGTACAGAAAACGATCGGTATGTCGATCGCCGTTTCCTGAAAGATGGCAAAACTCAGTCCATCCCCCAACTGGATGTCCGAAAAGATCAGGTCCACGTCCGGGGCCGACCGGAAATAGTCGATGCCCTCTTCCACGGAGGCAAGGGTTGCAACGACCTCGATCGATGGGTCGATCGTCTCGAGTGTCCGTTTCAGATCATTAACGGTGATCCGCTCATCTTCAATAAGTACCACCTTCATATGTTGACCAGTTTAACGCGTACACAAAATTCGTGGGTCTCGTCCCGGATCTCGATCGGGTCGCCGGTGATCAGGCGATAACGTTCGTTCAAATTCTGCAGGCCGGTACCGTTCGTTTCGACGAACGGCTTGGGCGCCTTGTTGTTGCAGACGATGATCGTATCCTCTTCGTGCCGGATCGTTATGTACAAGGGTCGTTTATCGGTGAACTGGTTGTGTTTGATCGAGTTCTCCACAAGGGTTTGCAGTGCGAAGGCGGGTACGTGAAGGAGGCGGATGTGCAAGGGGACATCGATCTGGCAAAGAAGGGACTGCCCAAAGCGGGCTTTTTGCAGCGCTAGGTAATCTTCGGTAAACCGCAGTTCTTCCGCCAATGAAACCAATTCCCGCTGGTGCGTTCGAACGGTGTACCGTAAAAAATCGGAAAGGCGGACGGCATATTCTTCGGCCGCGTCCGCCTGATCGCGAATCATCGACTTCAGAACGCTTAAAGTGTTGAACAGGAAGTGCGGCTGCAATTGCTGCATGAGCATCTGTTTTTGCGCTTCGAGCTGTTCTACTTTGAGTTGTTCCATCTCCAGTTCAACGTTTTGCTTCTGCTGCGTCAGCAGGATGGAATTGGCGATCAGCAGCACCAAACTATTGATACCCAGGATCGCGATCAGGGGATAGATGATCGCCATGGTATGCCGCACTTCGGGGAATGGCGGGCCGGGTTGAATGAACAGGAAGGCTGCATGCAGCACAAACGTGATCCCGTAGCTGATCAGGTATCGCATTGCCGATCCGGGTCGGTTGGCAAAGCGGTGCAGCAGGAAGATGTTGATCATCCAAAATAGGAATACATTCAAGGTAATGCTACCCGCAACGATCAGCACAATCCTGGGCGGCATGGTACTCAGTAAGAGGATCGGCATCGCTCCATACAGGCCAATGATGGGCGATGAGATCAGGGCACTTCGGAGGAGCCGCCGGTTGATGGTAGATGCCATTTCCAGTAAAAATAGGCATCCACCGGAAATCGGTCCGAAGGCTGGAAGGGCGTCAACCGGCGGCATGGCGGGAAATGGAGCCGACCTGTCCACCTGAGTCTCGATTTTGTCCCGTTCAGCGTAGTTGCCCGAACGTCCATCCCGGGTATGTTCAAATTTTGACGGGAATCACCACTACTTATGTTCCTTCAACCTCTGTTCCGGCGCGTTTTCCTCGCCGCCTCTATCTGCTCAACCTCCGGCTTAATGGCCCAGACAACCCTTACCCTAAGCGGAACGGTCCGCAATGCGCGAAACGGCGAGAGCCTGATCGGTGCAACCGTGCGGGTGACCGGGTCGGCTGCAGGTACCGTTTCCAATGAGTATGGATTCTATTCGCTCTCCCTTTTCCCAGGAACCCATCTACTGGAAGTGAGTGCCGCGGGCATGAAGGCCGACACCCTTCGCCTTGTGCTCGTTTGGGATACCACCATCACGTTCCGGTTGCACGAAGCCGGCAGTTTACAGAACGTGACGGTCAGCGCGGCTTCCCGCAACGGCCGGTCGGTACAGGGCGCGCAAATGGGCGTGGAGCGGTTGCGCGTGGAGGATGTTAAGAACCTGCCCATACTCCTGGGCGAACGCGATGTATTGAAGAGCATTCAGCTCCTCCCAGGCATCAAGTCGGCGGGTGACGGGAATGCCGGTTTCTATGTTCGGGGCGGATCCGCTGACCAGAATCAGATCCTGCTCGACGAGGCCAATGTGTACAATGCAACGCACCTCCTGGGCTTTTTTTCGACATTCAACTCCGATGCATTGAAAGACATTACGGTGTACAAGGGTGGCATGCCGGCCCAGTATGGTGGTCGTCTCTCTTCCGTGCTGGACATTAAAATGAACGATGGGGATAACCAGGCCTTTCATGCGAGTGGTGCGATAGGACTCATTTCCGCAAAGGTCAATGTCGAAGGCCCGATACATAAAGGGCAGTCTTCCTTCCTGTTCACCGGCCGGCGCACGTATGCCGATCTTTTTTTGCGCGCATCGCCGGATACGACGGTCAGTCGCAGCCAATTGTACTTTTATGATCTGAATGCGAAGTTGAACTACGAGCTGGGGCCGAAGGATCGCCTTTATTTAAGCGGCTATTTCGGCAAAGACCGGCTGGGTTTCGGCGATCAGTTCGGACTCGATTGGGGCAACGGCACCGGCACGCTTCGCTGGAACCATGTTTTCGGGCCCCGGCTGTTTGCCAACACGTCGCTGATCTACAGCAACTACAATTACGAGATCGAGATCCGCAGTGGCGCCAACGATTTTCGCATCTTTTCGCAAATCCGGGATTGGAATCTGAAGCAGGACTATCAATGGAACCTTGGCCGGAAGCAGACGGCCCGATTCGGATGGAGTTCGACCTACCACACCGTAAGGCCGGGCGAGATTTCGGCCTCGCAAACCTCGAGTATCAACGCGCGCCAGCAGCAACAGCGCTATTCGCTGGAAAACGCCGCCTATTTTTCCAATACGTGGAAAGCCTCTTCCCGCCTTACACTGACCTATGGCATGCGGCTGACGGCGTTCAGCATGCTGGGTAAGGGGGATTTTTATACGCTTAACCAGGACGGCGCCGTGATCGATAACACACGGTACCGGAGCGGGGAGATCGTCAAAACATACTGGAATCCGGAACCCCGGATCGCTTTGGGTTACCTGTTGAGCAATACGGCATCGGTCAAGGCATCGTATGTACGCAACGTGCAGAACATGCACCTGATCAGCAACAGTACATCGGCAACACCTACGGACAAATGGGTGAGCAGCAGCAATAATATCCGTCCTGAGTTGTCGGACCAGGTATCGCTCGGTTATTACCGGAATCTGGCGGGCTGGGGGATACGAGTGGACAGCCGAAGCCTATTACAAAAGCCTGCAGCAACAGATCGACTACCGCGACGGCGCGGATGTTTTCAGTACCGAAGTGCTCGAAACGCAATTGCTTTACGGACGAGGTCGCGCCTATGGTATCGAGCTGATGTTGCGCCGCAAAACGGGCCGCCTTACCGGATGGCTTAGCTATACGCTTTCGAAGACCCAACGGCGTTTCTCCGGGATCAACAATGGTCGCTGGTTCAATGCCCGCCAGGACCGGACCCACGATGTTGCCGTCGTAGCACTTTTTCAGCTCAACAAGAAATGGACCTTATCCGCCAACTGGGTCGGATACACCGGCGAAGCGGTAAG
>CBHWDR010000102.1:0-8353 GCA_966112575.1 uncultured Chitinophagales bacterium | reverse complement strand
AGAGGTATTGATGAAGCTGCAGCAACACAAGACTTTTCGGCTCGTGGGTGGCACCGCGTTGAGTTTACGGACCGGCCATCGTATGTCTGTGGATATTGATCTATTTACTAACCTGACGTACGGCACCATTGATTTTGACGCCCTGCTTTGCTTGTTAAGAACCCAATTTCCAATTGTAGAAAATCCTTTAGAAGCATTTCCGGAGCTGGCCAAATACAAAAACAACCGTGGACTGATGTTGAACATCGGCTTCAGCGAGGAATCCCTGGTCAAAGCAGATATCTTGTACTGGGACATTGAGTTCTTAGGACCACCTGAAGAAATTGAAGGCGTCCGGCTGGCCTCTTTGCTGGAGATTGCAGCCATGAAACTCGATGTGGTTTCCCGGGGCGGACGCAAAAAAGATTTTTGGGACATTGTGGAGCTGCTAAGTTACCATGCCTTAGACGAACAACTCGATGCGTACGCCCAGGCATATCCCTATAATGATCTTAAAGATGTTATAGCAAGACTGGACGACTTTGCGATAGCGGAAGAAGTACCCGATCCAATTTGCCTTCTAAACAGAACTTGGGAAGGCGTCAAGGACCGGATGTGTCAAGAGGCTAAAGCCCTCCGCGCCCAGCACTTTCAGTAACCTAAGCGTTTATTTGCCCTGATGTGGAGAACGACGGAGTCGAATCACTACTACTATCCGATCTGAAAGCATTGCAAGAGCTTGCTCCTGCGTCGCTAAAATCCGAACATCGAGGTGCCGGCAGTTCGCATCGTCAGAATGTGGGGCGAGCAAAAGGAAGCCACCTCAAACCTTCACGCCAAAAAGATAACCAACCAGCGCCGAGAGCACCATGGCGATACTACCCCAGATCACAATGCGGATGATCGCCTTACCGATGGCCGAACCGCCGGTTTTTGCCGAGATCGCGCCCAGGATCACCAGGGCAAGAATGGTGAAGCCATACAGGTAGTATTCCATGTGGTTCAAGGGTGTCCAGAGCGTGACGAGGAGGGGCAGAAGCCCGCCGGCCGTAAAGGCGGCGCCCGAAGCAAAAGCAGCCTGGATCGGGTTGGCTTGGCTGATCTCGTTCAACCCGAGTTCGTCGCGCACGTGCGCGCCCAGGGCATCGTGGGCCGTGAGCTCTTTTGCTACCTGGAGTGCCGTCGCCTTCTGCAGGCCCCGTTTCTCGTAGATCTCCGCCAGGATCTGCAACTCGGCTTCGGGCTGCTCCTTCAGCTCCTGCGCCTCTCGCTCGATATCGGCTTTTTCCACATCGGTTTGCGAGCTCACCGATACATACTCGCCTGCCGCCATCGAGAGGGCACCGGCCACCAGCCCGGCAACGGTAGCCAGGAGAACGGCGCTCCGCGATGTACTGGCGGTGGCCACGCCAATGGCAAGGCTGGAGATGGAAATGATGCCGTCGTTGGCCCCCAGCACAGCTGCCCGCAGCCAGTTGCTGCGGTGGATGTAGTGGCTGTCGAGGTAATTATCGATGTTCAGTGGCTGGCTCATCATGCGAAGGTTTGGTCGGGAAGAAGTGGTTGATGGACCCAACAGTCATGAATATACGGGAAAATCGGGCGGCAGTTTAGGGGTTCAAAGAACCAGGGCCTGACCTATTGCAGCACCGCCTTTGCCTCGAGCAACCGGAACGCCGGATCGTCGCGCAAGATGCTTCTTAGCGAACCGATATGCGCGGCGCCGATGAGCACCAGGATGCGCCTCGGTTGATGTGCCATCTGCAGGCGCACCATGTTGGAGTAGATCTTGTAATCGCGGTTCTTCCACACCGAGGTGAGCTCGGCGCCGATGTAGCGCTCGTCGATGAAGGCCGTATCCACCGCGGCGTCGGGGTTGCGGAAGCGGCCATTCACCACCCGGGCCGGCGTAATGTAGCGCAGGTGATAAACTTTGTTATAGGTAGACGGCAGGTTAATGAAGCGTTGATACTGGTTCATGGTGAGCCGGCCTTCCGCAAGCGCCGTAAGCTTCCCGACCACCAGTTGCCGAAGCTCAACTCCTTCCCGGCGATAGAGCTCGATGTTGGTGCCGCTGTCGAGGATGCCCTGCGACGTTCCGCCGGGCGCATCTACGCAATAGACCCCGGGCAGCCGGAGGCGCTTTGCGGCCTTGAAGGCGATCTGGTAGACCTCGCTCCGCCCCCCTTCCAGCTGTGAGAGGTCCAGCGTCCCGGCCACGAAGCGTTGATAGAGCGAGTCGGTCTCCCCTTGTTTCTCCGGCAGCCGCTCCACCAGGATCAGGTCTGGACGAAAGCGAACGATCGCTGCCGTGAAGCTGTCCAGCGACCGCTGGTTCCTCGGCGTCAGCACATCCGTATTGGGATTACCCGCGCGGTAGATCTGCGACAGGTGATCGGAGCCGATGAGGACAATTTCGGTTGGTTTTTGCGCGAAGGCTGCATAGGTCAGGAAGAACAAAAAGGTAAAGATTCCGGGGCGCATGGTTCGGGTTTCGTGGGAGAAAGCGGCGAAGCTAAGCCGGAAAACAAGACGGGCCCGAAAATCGGGCCCGTCGATGATCAAAAACAAAAATCATTAGTCCTGCTCGCCGGCAGCCTGGTAATTGATATTGTTCTCTGCGATCCCCGTGAGCAGGAGATCCGTTTCCTTCTCTTCTTCCAGGGTCTGCTCCAGCAGGGTCGCAGCCTCGCTGTAGCCCAGGGTTTCGGCCAGCTGGCGGAGGCCGCCATAGGTGGCGATCTCGTAGTGCTCTACTTTCTGTGCCGCGAGGATCAGGGCCACGTCGCGCGTGGAGGTGCCTTCGTCGGTCTCATCGATCAGGCCTTCCGCTTCCTTCACCAGGCCCTCGATCGCTTCGCACTTCTTACCTTCCGCTTCTTCGCCCAGGGTTTCAAACACCTGCTCGAGGCGGGTGATCTGCTGTTGCGTCATCTGCAGGTGATCCTCAAACGCCATCACCAGCTTCTCCGATGTCGCCGCCTTGGCCATCTTGGGCAGGGCCTTGGTGATCGCCTTCTCGGCATAATAAATATCCTTCAGGGAGTCGAGGAACAATTCCTGGAGTAAGGAATCGCCGGCACCGGCCCCGGCATTGCCACGACCCGTGTTCAAATTCGAATTTGCCATGCTAAATAGTTTGAGCAAAGGCTGTAAAGATTATGCCATGAGCGATGGGGCACGGACCGTACCGGCATGGTCATCTATGACCGGACCGTCCAGTACGCCACTGATCTGCCGTTCGAGCTCCTGGATCCAGTCGGGACATTGCGCCCGGTCCTGCATGAGCCAATGATTCCTGAGCTTGTACATGATAAAGGCCCGGGCTTTGTTTTCCTTGTCTACAAACGAAACGTGGTAGCGAACCTCGGATGCATCGGCCAGGGCATTGAAGTAGAAATTAAAGCTCCCGCCGGAAGATTTTAGCCGTTTTGAGAAGTGTTGCATGGTTAAAATAGGGTTGGTTGCGGATGAAATTATTCCACACCGGAATCAAATGCCACTCCCCTTTTGGGTAGTTGTAAAAATCATCCTCCGGGACCATCAACAAGGCATACCCGCTTCAATCCGTAAATTTGGGATCGAATCACCCAAACCAGGCACATGAACGATCAGATCAGTGAACTCTACGACCGCATCCCGCGCCGGCATACGGCTGATAATGTAAAGGAGATCTACAGCATCCTTGATGCCTATGAAGACCTCCTGCAGACCCTCGAGGCAGACGCCCGCTACGAGCAGGGCATCGCGCCTTTCTTCGATGCGATCGACCCGATCCGTGAAACGGTGAAAAAGTCGAACAGCCCGAAGGCTTCCAAGAAAGAGAAAGACAATTTATTCGATGAGGCCTCCGGCATGCTGAAGGACCAGATGGACGAACTCCGTCAGTTGATTGACACGAATTAAGGCTTCCCTAAGGCGCTGTTCAATTCTTCTGCCGTTCGTACCGCTCCACCTGCCCGCTGCCCTTGCACTGGGTGCAGAGGTCGTAGCTCGTGCTCTTGTGCTCGATGCTCCGCGGTTCATAGTCCCAGGTAACATATCCCGTGGCCCCAATCGTACCGATACCGCCGATGTTGGAATAACTCGTCCTGGTGGTTTTCGCATAACCCTTGCCACCGCAGCGATCACATTTGTTCAACACCAGCTTCGGCTGTGCCGCCCGCATCGAATCGAGCCTTGGGTTTCGGGCCGCAGTGATCGTCCCTTCTTTGATGTCGACCACGCCACCGGAAGCAGGACTGGTATAAGTACCCATGGCGGGCGTCCCGTCGGGGTTGAAACGGCCTTTGAACAGCACACCTTCTGCGGCATAGAAGAAACTGCCCTCCTGCGGAAGATGATCCACGAACTGTCCTTCGAGTCTGTTGCCGGAAGCAAAGCTCATCGTACCCTTTCCGTTGAACTGGTAATTCCGGAACTCGCCTTCATAGACATTACCGCTGGGGAATTTCATCGTTCCCCGGCCATTGGCGCAGTCCCCCGAAATGCAGCCGGGTATGCCCTGCTTCCAGTCACTATTACCGCCGATCACAACCGGTTCTTTTTTCGTGACGAGCTGGCCCATCCGGTAGGTCACCGGGCTGGCCACGCCTTTCTTGAACAGCAGGCCGGCACCGTCTTCCTTACCATTAATAAAGGAGCCGGCATATTTGTCGCCCCCGCCACAGTCCAGGGTTCCGGTACCGTGGGGCTGCCCGTTGCGGAACGAACCGGTGTACACGGCATAGCCCAGATCCATCTTGCCTTCCCCATCCTTGCAGTTGCCGGAGCGGCATTGTGCGCAGGCCCACAGGGGCAGGACGCCGGCCAGTGCCAACAGGTGGCGGATGACTGTTCGGTTGGTATTAGTCCACATGGTATTCATTGAGCAGTCGGATCGTCATCGTCTTCCCGAATTCTTTTTCGATGCTGTCGCTGCTGCGGCCGGGGTACCAGGTATAGCGGAACTCGCTGGCCAGCCCCGATGCGAGGCGGCATAGGCCTTGACAATGGCCTCGAAAGCTGGTCCGGTAGGCTCTTTGTATGTCTGGGCGAGCATCGCCAAGGGCAAAAAGCCGATGAGAAGGGTCAGTAGCAGCTTGGAGAAAAGAGGCATATCGGTGGTGAATTGGCCGACAACTTAGTGCAATCGCGCAGGGCGGAGCATACCGGATGCAGGGTATATTTTCCGAGCAGATGACAAACCACAAAACAACCTGAAGAGGGTGGTTCATTTGCCTTCACTATAAACGAAGTGTTTAATGTTATGTGGACTGCGTCCACCGTAGCCCGCCTAACTATGGGCCTGGTGAATTAAAAAGCCCGCTTATGCCCTGAAGAGTTTTGGCGGGCGAAGGTGGAGTCGGCAAGCGAAAGGTTGAACCGGATGTCCCGTTTGCTTATTGATATTTATCGAATAAAAGAAAGTATGCAAAAGGCAAACAGGCTGAACCTATATGGTTAAAATGAACCATGATCAATAGCTACCGTATAGAACACGGTATCGATAAAAAAAAAGGTTTCTGAATTGACAAGCACGTTTTCGTCATGCATATCCTCCAGTATCAAACCCAGCTCTAGGTGCTGGTAATCGTTTCTTCTGTTGTTGACGAACGCCTTATAGGAAAGGCAAATGATGTTGGTCGGCATAGTCCTTTAGAACGCTTACCTGCTCTTCTTTGACGATGGATTTACCTTCGAAGTCGTCTTTAACCGTTGTACTTGTTGCAAAGCTTGTGCAAAGGAGGTTGCGGATTGTTGTGCAAGTATCTGTCTGCCCCTTAAGGACAACTCCTGCAGTGATATTTTTAATTTTGCCTTGGGTATCATCCGCCAACATTTGACCCAAAGATAAAAAATGAGAAATAAAAGGCAATGTGAAGGTTCGAGATACGGCAGAGTGTAAACAAGAAAGCCACTGAAAATCAGCGGCTTTCTTGTGTGTGGAGGTGACCGAAAGTGAACGGGTGGCACCGAAACCGCAAGTATTTTACTGCAATTTATTGATTTACAACAACTTATCGAAGTGATCGAACAGCTATCTAAATACGAGAAGAACTAATGTCTCCGATATTACACCAAAGAAAGAGCTGATTCGAAAGTAGAGTAATTTATGCATACAATCGTAAGGGTTAACATATCATAGTATGCAAAAAGTGTTAGCCTGGTTCAGATTACACAGCCTTGACACTCTAGTGATTCATCGTCGATTCAGCTACGTGTACCGTAAAAGCACTGCATTTGTGCGGGAATAACTGTGAGGCCGAACCGATCATCTATTATAAACCATTCAACCAGTTTCTGCAACTACTTTGTTATAATTTATAGGCTCAATAAGGACTCTCGCCGGATCGCAGTGGAAGAGTTCAAGAAAACAACAGAGGAGCTAGACGGGCAGATAAAAGCCGTACAGGAGCAAGTAGACGTCAGCCTAGCCAACATCACCAATCTAGGGGGAAAGGACAGCACCCAGGCCGGAGTAGACACAAAGGCGGCCAATGAACGCAGGGAGGCCCTAAAGGCAGAATTCGAAAAGGCCTACCAGCTTCGCAGGTACTACCTCGAAAAGGAAACTGAACTACATGCGAAGAACGCCCCCGATGAAAAGAGCTCATTAGACTTCCGATTAGAATCCGTGCAAAAGGGGCTCGAAGCCCAAGAACAGCTAGCAGAAACTACCCGGCAGTATGTACTCTCCAAAGAGAAGATCACCGCCTCTGAGCGGGTATTGATCAACCGCAGGGCAGATGACGCGATCTCGGAGGCAAGAGCAGCCGCCACACAAAAAAAGGACGAGATCCGCAAGCAGGATGCAGAACGGGAAAAGCAGTTTATCGAGGGATTGCAGGAACAGGCCAAGGGGGAGTATGAAAAGCAGATCGAAGACTATGTAGCCGGTCAGGAAATCGCCCTCAATAAGCGCCTGCAGACCATTGAGCGGGGAGCCTTTGAAGAACTGAAGGTCCAACAGGAACTTTATGAGGCGGGCAAGATTACCAAAGAGCAGTATGAGGCCGAAAAACTCCGTATCGAGAACCAGGCCCAGGAGCGCTCCATTCAGGCACAGATCGACTATTACCGGAAGCTCCTGGAACTGATTGAGCTTACCCCTGAACAGAAGCGGAACGCCGAGGAGCGGCCGGCAGAATTCGAGCTCCGCTTAGATCAACTGAAACTTCAGCGAAAAAAGGAAGTAGCGGATAAGGAGGTGGAACTCGAAAAGGAAAAGCGGGAAAGGATCAAGCAGCTGGCCAAGGAAAAGCGGGAAAGGATCAAGCAGCTGGCCGGAGAACTACAGGAAACCGTGTTTTCCTTCATTGACAGCGGGTATGAACGCCAAAGGAACGCCATCTCCGACCAGATCACTAAGCTTGAAGAAAAGAAGCAGAAGGATATTGAGGTTGCAAACCAGACCATTGTCAGCACGGACGAGCGGGAAAAGGCGATCAAAGCCATTGAAACCAGGGCATCTATTGAAAAGCTCCAGTTGGAGGAAAGCAGCGCCGGATCGAAGAGCAGAAAGCGAAGTTCGAGCGGGCTAAGAATATTGCCGCCATCATTCAGAACACCGCCACCGCCGTTACTGCTTCGCTCCCCAACATTCCCCTTTCGATCCTGGTGGGTGCTATTGGTGCCGCTCAGTTGGTGCGGGCACTAGTTCAGCCCCTGCCCCGCTTTTACATGGGTAAAAACGCCGGAGACAGCTACGAAGGAATGGCATGGGTAGATGATGGTGGCAAACCGGAAATGATCGTAAGGGAAGACGGGATATTTGAGGTCGGGACGAACCGCCCCCGTATCACCCATCAAGGCCGGAATGACTTGGTATTGCCGGATGCCCGTAAGGCCCTGATAGCTCTTAGCACCGTACAGACGGATAAAGCGCTCACCTACTCTCATAAGGCGTTAGACGGAAGTGGGATCATTGTAGGCGAGTTGAGCCGGATGCGTAAAGACCTACTCCAAGGACTAAAGCAGATACCTCAGCCAAATATCAAGGTACAGGGCAAGAGAGATACCTGGATGAAGACCGGCCAGAGCTGGACGGAATATCTGAACCAGAACTCCTGAAACGTAGAAATTACCCTCAAGCCGCCTTAATCGGTGGCTTTTTATTTTTTTCGGTTTTTACTACGCAAGTCCAGCGTTCTCTATGATTGTTTCATCTTCAGTAATCACATTTCCTTCTTTGTCTATCCATCCTAGTTCAAAAAATAGATCAGATCGACGATTTTCATATTGAGGATGAGACTCAATTTCGGACCTGTCGTAGCAGGTGAATGTATAATCTGTAGCCAACGATGCTTTAGAAGCTGCATACGAGGGTTCCGCCTTCTTGAATATGAGGTTATAGAGAAATACAACGAATCCGGTTGCCAAATCTGCCGACCTA
>CBHWDR010000101.1:0-8354 GCA_966112575.1 uncultured Chitinophagales bacterium | reverse complement strand
ATCAGCCAGCTTTTCGCGAAATACAAAATTGAAGGCTACCAGGAACCGGTCGCCTTTAGCGGCGGAACTGATGACTACCACGTCTTCACCTTTTGGAATGTTGCGAAAGGAGATCCTGTTTGCCCTTTGTTCGGCATTCATCAACACATTGAGCCTGCGGAACAGCAGTACTGTTGATGCGGTACGACCCGATAGCTCGATCGCAGGCTCGAAAACCAGGTCCGTTTTTTCACTGCGCGCATAATCGAGGAAGCGGTCGCAGTTGATCCAGCCCAGTGTGGTCAGCTGAAATTCATAAAACCCGTTCTTCCGGAAGATCTCGTTATCGTACACCAGGGGCTGTATTTGTGCGCGCCACCGGTCTTCCCAGGCAAGGCTGTCTTCGCGCGTGATGAGATTCAGCCGCATGGCCGTTGTGATGTGCATGGTCACCGTGTCGCCAACCATGTTCGAATCGTACCAGGATGATTTGGCCTCGAGATCGGCCTGCCGGTTTTTTTGTCTTCTGGGCCGTCGCTGACGCTTCACCTGGATGATGTCGTAATAGCGTCCGTAACGTGCTGTAAGGATGCTGTCGACCTTTTCATCACTGTCGGGGCAATACCAGGGAATGCGGAACTTGGCCACCGTCTGGGCTTTGCTGGGGTTGTAGGCATGGCGATAGGTGGTGGCATAGGGATTATCGGAATAGGAGCAGACCGGTATCATCTTCAGGTAATTCGGGTAGAGCCGTTGTGGCTGTCCGGCTGGTTTCCAGTTCACTCTTCCGGTAACAGAGGAGCCGCTGTCGGAAGGCGTGGCCTCGGCCTGGTTTTCTTCGCCCAGAAAGAGCTGCATCCGGCTATCGAAGCTTTTCGTGGCCATGGAGAGCGCCACTGATTTTCCCTGCCGCACGCGCAGGGGCGCTCCGGTTGCCCGGGCCTCCAGGTGCAACATGCCGCCGGTCACCAGGGCTGCTCCATCCGACATCGTGGTCAAATTTGCTTTGATGATATCGGCCATGTTATAAAACTCCTGTACCCGCAGTTCGAGTTGCTGCGCGGCGGCAGCTCCGCTGATCGTTTCGAATGTACCTGCAGGGATCCGCAGCACCGAGCCCTCGGCACAATAGATCGTCGTATCTCTTGCATTGTTGATCTGGAAGACCTGCGCCGGTTTCTGCAGCGCGGTGAAGAATTGCTGATAGGTGTGGGCAGGATCCGGTGCCGGTTGTGTGGATGTGTTTCGCATCGTGTCCGGTCCGGGAAAGGAGCGCACGGAAAAATAGGGGAGGAGCGTGGAGCGGGATAATCCTTTGGCGTCAACTGGTTCGAACTTTTCTTTCATGGTGTCCCGGATGGGAGATGAACCGGCCACAGTTCCCGAATTTTCCACGGCACCGGGTAGGGTCCGAGTGGCTGCAGCTGTTGATCCGGGCGTTTCGATACGCTTGTTGCCGGCCAGCCACAGGCTGCCTGCAACGGCGATCAGCAGGGCAGCGGCCGCCAACCATCGCCAGGGCAGGCGCGGAGCCGGTTGTTGCAGGCCGGTCTTCATCGCGGCCCAATGCGCTTCCTGTGCCGAGAGGTCGGGCCGGGACTCGCCTTCCTTACGGCGGAAGAAATCATCGATATGGTTGAACTCAGATGGCATTGGCGAGATTTTCACGTTTGAAGAGTTGTTCGATCTTTTCTTTGAGCAACCGGCGGGCTTCGTTGAGGTGCCACTTGGAGGTGCCGGACGAGATGCCGAGCAGGGTGCCGATCTCCTCATGCTTGTAGCCTTCCATCACGAAGAGGTTAAAGACAAGGCCGGTATTCCTGGGAAGCTGCTGCACGAGCCGAACGATCTCGTCGCCGGAGAGCTTGTTATAGATCTCGGGCAGGACGGGAAGAATGTATTCGTTGCTTTCCTGGAGCCCCACCGCGCGGAAACGGGCCCGCTCGCGGCAGTGGTCGATGCAGACGTTGACCACCACGCGCCGGATCCAGCCGAGAAATTCACCTTCGCTGCGGAATTGAGAGATCTTCTGAAAGACCTTGAGCATGGCGCCGTTGTAGAGGGTGCCGGCCGTATCGAGGTCGCCGGAACCGTAGCGGAGGCAGACTTTGATCATGTCGGGATAACAGTGCCGGTAGAGTTCTTCCTGGGCGCGGGGGTCGCCGCGCCGGCAGCCTTCGGTTATATCGATCAGGGATCGCGCCAAGCAGGTGATTTGGAGGATTGACGGAAGGTAAAAAGCAAATGGTTGGGAAAATGCAAAGATTTCCGGCACTTGCCGAAGGCTCAAAATCAAATGTTACTGAAAATCAATAGCATACAGGTTTTGGGGAAACAGGCAAAAACAGCAGGCTGTGCGACCTGCGAACGGGGGTATTTCTTATCTTTGCCGCCCCGAGACAAAACCATCGGGTTTTTTATGGAAGAAAATCAAATTGTTAACTCAAACGCTGAAGGACAGGAGTCTGCAGCAGCCCCTACGGCTGAAGCAGCTACAGCGACAACAAATGTACCTGTACAGCAGCCGGTAGAAGAGCGTATCGCTACCGCGCATGATGATTTCGACTGGAGCATTGACAAGCGCAATGTTGCCAGCTACTCGAACGAAGAAAAAGAGAAGTACGACCAGGTTTATGACCGCACGTTCGTACAGCTCAACGACGGCGAGATGATCAAGGGCATCGTGGTGGGTATCACCAAGACCGACGTGGTGCTGAACATCGGCTTCAAGTCGGATGGCCTTGTATCGCTCAACGAATTCCGCGACATCCCCGGCCTGAAGGTGGGTGACGAGGTGGAAGTTATGGTGGTGGAAAAAGAAGACCGCGACGGTAACCTGAACCTCAGCCGCAAGCAGGCTCGTATTACCCGTGCCTGGGAGCGTATCGTGGAGATCCACAAAACCGGCGAGATCGTTACCGGTACGGTTACTTCGAAAACAAAAGGCGGCCTGATCGTGGACGTATTCGGTATGGAAACCTTCCTGCCCGGATCGCAGATCGACGTGAAGCCCGTGACCGACTACGACCAGTTCGTGGGCAAGACCATGGAATTCAAAGTGGTGAAGATCAACGAAGCCATCAAGAATGCCGTAGTATCGCACAAGGCACTGATCGAAAGCGATATCGAAGCACAGCGTGCACAGATCATCGGCAAGCTCGAAAAAGGTCAGGTACTGGAAGGTACCGTGAAGAACATCACCGACTTCGGTGCGTTCATGGACCTGGGTGGCCTCGACGGTCTGCTCTACATCACCGACATCAGCTGGGGTCGCATCAACCACCCTTCAGAGGTGCTGAAGCTCGACCAGAAGGTGAACGTGGTAGTTCTCGATTTCGACGACGAGAAGAAGCGTATCTCGCTTGGTCTCAAGCAACTGACCCCCCATCCCTGGGATGTGCTGCCTGAAGCTATCCATGAAGGTTCGATCGTTAAGGGCCGCGTAGTGAACATCGAAGACTACGGCGCTTTCCTCGAGATCCTGCCTGGCGTAGAAGGCCTGGTACACGTTTCGGAGATCACCTGGGCCAACACACCCATCAATGCGAAGGAATTCTTCAAGCTGGGTGATGAGCATGAAGCCAAGGTGGTTACCCTGGATAAAGACAACCGCAAGATGTCGCTCTCGATCAAGCAGCTTTCGCAGGATCCCTGGAGCGATATCGAAGTGAAATTCCCCGAAGGCAGCCGCCACACCGGCACCGTGAAGAACATCACTCCTTACGGCGTGTTTGTGGAACTCACTGCCGGTATCGGTGGAATGATCCATATTTCGGATCTCAGCTGGCTGAAGCGCTTCAATCACCCCTCGGAATACACCAAGGTAGGTGAGAAGATCGAAGTAGTGATCCTTGGCATCGACAAGGACAACCGCAAGCTGCAGCTGGGCCATAAGCAACTGGAAGAAGATCCCTGGAACAGCCTGCAGGACACGTTCGCTGTAGGTTCGATCCACGAGGGTACCGTGCTGCGTCGTGACGACAAAGGCGCGATCGTTCAGCTGCCTTATGGACTGGAAGGCTTCGCTCCCAACCGTCACCTTGCAAAAGAAGACGGCAAGAGCGTAGGTGCCGACGAGACCGCAGAGTTCATGGTGATCGAGTTCGATCGCAATGAGAAGCGCATCGTGGTATCGCATGCCCGCATCTGGGAACAGTCGAAAGTCGAAGAGAAGGACGCTGCCCGTAAAGAGGCACGTGCGGAAGCCGACAAGACGAAGAAGGCGATCAAGACCATGCAGAGCAAGGTGGAAAAGCCCACCCTCGGTGACCTTGGTGCCCTGGCCCAGATCAAGCAGCGCCTCCAGCAGGAAGAGAAGAGCAATCAGGCGCCCACCGAAGGTGGTGAAGCTGCTGCTCCCGCTGCTGAGTAAGGATTTCGCAGATTGATTTGATTTCACAGATAGAGATCCCGCCACGGCGGGATCTTTTTTTTATCACGGATGAGGGCAGGATGAGGGGGATTTCACGGAGCGCTGATTATTGGGATGGATGGGATTGCGCAGATTAAAACACAAAGCGTCTCGCTGAGAGCCGTTAGAGCGAATCGATCAGTGTTTGCATGCGTTGGTAGTGGGGGCCTTTCCAGTAGAGGCGGGCGCAGCCGGCACATTGCCAGAACTCCCGGTACGCTTCGCGGGTATTGGGCAGGAGCTTCGCTTCGATCGTTGTTTTATCTACCCGCTCCAGTGTTTCGTTGCAGGCCATACAGCGGGTGAAGGGTTGGAAATGCGGACGAAGATCGAGATCCTTGATCACCGCAGCGAGTTGCTCCTTCGGGTGTTCCGGCTGCACGATCAGGAAGGGCATTCCCTGTGCACGTTTACGGAGCAGGGGATCTCGGGAGAGCATCATGCGGTTGAGGGGCAGGGCCAGGCGGACCTGTTCGGCAATCGGGTAAGCATTGTTATAGAGCGTATCAAAGCCCAGCATGCGGAGGTAATGCGCCAGGCGGCCCAGGTGCACATCGGCAATGAATCGGATCGGCTTAAGGAGTTCAGACATAAAAAAGCTACCGGAAGGTACCGATAGCTTTTTTCATGCGAATCCGGACGGTCTATTTGATGGCAAAGACCACGGTTACGTCGTATTTCAGCTTGATCTTCGTGAAATCGGCATTGGGAACATCCTCCGCGGCACCTGTTTCCTTCATGACCATGTTGGACGCGCGAAGGTTGTAATAGGGTTGGGGCATGTATTCTACCGGCTCATTGATGGTAACGGCCTCACCCAGCTTTTCGTCGAGGGCGGCGGTGAGATAGCCGGCTTTTTCCTTCGCTGCGCGCACGGCCTGGATCTTAAGCTGCCGGCGGTATTCCGTGAGCCGGCTGTGGGTCGTACGCAGGATGCGGAAGTTGGAGGTGGCATTGTCGTCGAGGATGGCCACCAGGTCGTCCATCTGCTTGCTGGTCTTCAACTTCACCTGGTAGGTGATGGAAGCCATCAGCTCTTCTTTTTTCTTCTTGCGAAGCCAGGGGTTGCCGTTGTAGCCATCATATTGGGCAATGGTGATCGCCGAATCGGGCAGGCCCAGCGCCCGTGCTTTCTTCAGAAAATCGGTGCGGATCTGTTCCATGCCGATCTTGCCTTGGCCTTTCTTTTCGTATTCTTTCAGGTCCACCAGCACATAGATCTCGTCGGGCACGAGTTCGATCTCTGCCGAGCCGGTTACGGTGATGGTTTTCGGGTACACGGACTTCTCGGTTTGGGAGAAGGAGATCAGTCCGATCATCAGGGCGGCGAGCAACAGGGTTATTCGTTTCATGGCATCAAATTTTAGTAATGGATGCCTGAGGGTGAACCATTACACAGGGCAGAAGGGTGGGGGCTGTTGACTTAACAATTCCTTAATCCTTACCTTTAACCAAACAATTAGCCGGACAGATGAGCCTTTCGAAAAAGCTTGCTGAATATAAACTGGTGCGGAAGATCGTTTACGCGATCGTGGGGATCTTTTCCTATCCTGGCCTGGCGATCGTGAATAAGCTCAAGATCTCGGGTACGGAGCATATCGCAAACCTGCCTAAACGGAATGTGCTTTTCGTGAGCAATCACCAGACCTATTTTGCCGACGTAATTACCTTCCTGCACATCTTCTGTGCGGTGAAATGGCGCAAGAAGAACCGCCTAGGCATTCCTTATTATTTATTGAACCCGTTCACCCGCGTATACTATGTGGCTGCGGAAGAAACGATGAAGAGCAGCTGGATCAGCCGCCTGTTCACGCTGGCCGGTGCGCTCACCGTGAAACGCACCTGGAAGAAGGACGGCTCCGAAGTGCGGCGCGGCCTCGATCCCAGCGATACCCGCAAGATCGAACGCTCGCTGAACCGAGCCTGGGTGATCACTTTCCCGCAGGGGACCACCAAGCCGTTCGCGCCGGGGCGCAAGGGAACCGCTTATATCATCAAGCACTGCAAGCCCGTGGTAGTGCCTGTGGTGATCCAGGGATTCTGGAGAGCCTTCAACAAAAAAGGACTTAAATTCAAAAAGAAGGGAACCTTGCTGTCGGTGCGTTTCAAGGAGCCCATGCAGATCGATTACGAGGCCCCAGCCGAAGTGATCCTCGCACAGGTGATGGACGCGATCGAACAGAGCAAGGAGTATATGCTGAAAGGCGCGCATCACTGGAAGACGAAGGAGGAAGCAGTGGCTTAGTGGGCAGGAGGCAGTAGGCATAGGCAGTAGGCAATAGGCAATAGGCAATATTGATGGGATGAGGAGGTCATTCAAAGAAGAAGCCCACGGTTGCCGTGGGCTTCTTCTTTGAATCTCTGATCGCTGATGTCTGATATCTGATGTTCGATCATAGTATATTGTCTCCTTCCGACGCGTCGGGACTCTTTTCTACGTTCTCCCTTCTCCTTACTGCCCACTGCCTATTGCCTACTGCCTAATCCTTCGTGAATAGGGCCTTCAACTCCACGGCATCATCGGGCTTCATCTTGCCGCCGAGGATAAGACGGACCTGGCGGCGGCGGAGCGCGCCTTCGAAGAGGGATTGCTCTTCCTCATTCTCCGGCTGCAGTTGGGGTACCACGCGCGGACGGCGGTTGGGGTCGAGGGCCACGAAGGTGTAGTAGGCTTCGTTCGACTTGTATTTGTATTGCTGGGTGAAGTCTTCGCCCCAGACCTTGAGGTGGACCTCCATGGAGGTGTTGAAGGCCCGGCTCACCTTGGCCTCGATATGTACGGTGTTGCCCAGCTTAATGGGGTTTTCGAAAGAAATATTGTCTACGGAAGCGGTCACCACGGGTGCGTTGCAATGACGCTGGGCCGCAATGGCTGCCGCAATATCCATCCAGTACATCAGTCGTCCGCCCATCAGGTTGCCAAAAACATTGGTATCGTTGGGCAGCACGATCTCGGTCATCATCGTATAACTATCCGAAGGTTTTTTTACCTGCATACGCGCTATTTGCCGCAAAGGTAAACCGGTAAACTCGTAAACTTGTACACTAATCAGATCGTATGAAGAAGAAAATCGCCCTCGTTACCGGCGGCTACTCCGGGGAAGCCGTTATCTCCTACCGCTCGGCCAGGACCATTCATAACCATCTCGACAAAGAGCGTTACGATGTGTACCTCATCGACGTGACACGGGAGGGCTGGTATTATACCGACGAAGAGGGGACGAAGGCGCCGGTGGACAAGAACGATTTCACGGTAGCCCTGAATGGCAACAAGCTCTCCTTCGATGCGGTCTTCATCGGCATGCACGGCACACCCGGTGAAGACGGGAAGCTTCAGGGGTATTTCGATATGCTGGGCCTGCCCTATACGGCCTGCAGTGCCGCTACTTCGGCGCTGACCTTCAACAAACGATATACGGTAGCCGTAGCGAATATGGCAGGGATACCGGTAGCCAAATCGGTGCACCTGTTCAAGCAAAGCCCTTACGACCTGTCGGCCATCCTGCAGCAGTTGAAGCTGCCCTATTTCGTGAAGCCCAACAATGGCGGGTCGAGCATTGGCATGAGCAAGGTAAATGAAGGTTCCCAACTGGAAGAGGCCCTGCAGAAAGCCTTCCGCGAAGATGACCAGGTGTTGGTGGAAGAGATGATCGTCGGGCGTGAGTTTACCGTGGGTGTGTTTCGCTCGCAGGGAGAGATCACGGTGTTGCCGATCACGGAGGTGAGCAGCCATAAGGAATTCTTTGACTTCGAAGCCAAATACGAGGGTAAGTCCACCGAGACCACACCTGCGCAGATCACCGAAGACTGGAAGACCCACCTCGAAGAGGCGGCCAGCCGCATCTACCAGGTTTTCAACTGCCGCGGCGTGATCCGGATCGATTTCATCTACCAGGAAGCGGAGAACCGGGCCTATATGCTCGAGATCAATACGATCCCGGGACAGAGCGATGCCAGCGTGATC
>CBHWDR010000100.1:0-8410 GCA_966112575.1 uncultured Chitinophagales bacterium | reverse complement strand
ACCAGGGCCCGGTTTTTTGGAATTTCCTCAACATCTTTATTTTTTTTACAGGAGAAGAGTAGGGTGCTCAGCAGCAGTACGGAGAGTAATGTCAGGCGCATGGATACAGGTGTTAGGTGTGATGATAGGTTTACACTTGACCTGTTAAATAATTATGCCAGCCGGGGTCTGCCATTAACCCGGGCGGATTCAGCGCCTGTTCGGCCTTGGAACATCGTTCTGTGGAAAGGGCGCAACATTATTGAATACCAGGTTTTTATCATATGAAGTTGAGCACGGCGGAACCCGCCGTGGCCCTAATTCCCGCCACCGATGATGTACGGCTTAGGTTTTTTAGCACCCCCGGAAAGAAAGGATCCGTTTTATGGCGATGCAGGTATGCTCCTATCAAATAGCAGACTCCATTGAGGTCAAGGCATTTCGTTCGGCTTTCAAGGCCGAATTGCACCACAGCGATTCCGAGGAGCTGTTCTACTGTACCGGGGAGGCTCAGTATATCTATGTGTTCCGCTACGGTGTGGTTTGTTTTCTGAACTACGATGCCATCCACATATCGGCCTTCCTCAAGCTGATCGCACCTTATTGCCGGAACCTGTTCAGCGAAAGCCTCAGTGAAGAGTTCATCATCATCACCGATGCGCCGGCAACGAAAGTGAGCTACAACCAGATCGAGATCGTGAACCACGACGAAGACACGCTGCGACTGATCATGCTCAACGTGGCCCAGTCGGTGGCGCTCGACTATTACTCCGACCAGGCCTCCTTCCTGCTCGACGAAACCAATGCCTACACCCAGATGCTGGAGCGCAAGGGCCGGCTGGATATTTCCGGTACCAACCTCAAAAAATACATCGGAAAAACCCTGAACCTGAAGAACCGGATCGGTCACAACCTCTACATCTTCGATTCGCCGGACGAGACCTGGACCGATGAGCACCTGAACCGGATCGACCAGGAGATGAAACGCCTCTTCGACATCCAGGAGCGCTTCCGGAATATTTCCGAAGGGCTGTCGATCGTGAAGGAGAACCTGGAGCTGTTCCGCGACATTCTACAATACCGAAACAGCACGGTGCTGGAATGGATCGTGATCATTCTCATCGCGGTGGAAGTAGCCAACCTGGCTATGGAAAAATTATTCTAGCGCCGGCGGTAAAAATAAAGCTGACCGGCCGTGCCCGGCCCCTTCTCCGAACCGGTGATAAATCCCGACCGGTCGGGCAGCAGGCATACGGCTTCCCCCTGCATCTCGGCCTGGAAACTCAGCTCGCGGGGTGCACGGGCCAGGGCCTGGGGAATCGATTCACCACTGTTGCGGTTAAAATAGTAAAGATTGAAATACCCGCGCACGATCAGCTCATTGCCATCGGCGGAAAGCGTGGCAGCCGTCACCCCCGAGAAGGGAAGGGTGCCGACGAAGCTGGCCACCGAAACAGCACCAGGATTGGGCGATGAGAGCCGGTAGATGCGTGAAGGATTATCCCGTTTGGTGATCAGGAAAATATCCCGGCTCACCGGGTCAACGAGGAAGGCTTCTGCATCATGGGCGCCATCGGGATAGGTAAAGCGAAGGGTCTGGGCCACATCCACGGTATCGGTACCGGGCGCCGGCTCCGGAACAACGAGTATGCGGTATTCGGAATAGGCTGCGCTATTGTCGCCGATATCGCCGATGTAGAGATCATTACCGGCCCTTGCGATCTCTTCCCAGTCGCGGTTAACGGCGCCGCGCAGGCGTACCGTACGCACCACGGTGCCATCCTCGCGGATGAGGAGGATATTGGCCGGGTTGCCACTGTCCTCCTGCCCCCAGAGATGTCCTGGCGCCAGCAAGCTGTAGGTGAGGCCGGAGAGCTCGTTCACCATTGGTGCAAGCAAACGCACCTGGGGCTCCTTTTCAAAAGGCGCCTCCGGTGCGGGATCTTTCCCGCAGGCAAACAGGGCCGCGAGGGCCGACAGACAAATGATTAGCTTCTTTTCGTTCAGCATCGGAATGAAGATAAGGATTCGGGTGGTGATGCCACCCGTACCCTTATCAGCAGCTGCCGAGTAACCAGTAGATGATCACGAAAACGATGATCGTTCCGAAACAACCGCCACCGAGTTTTTTTGCGCCATATCCGGCGATGAGCGCTCTGAGCCAATTGGGCATGGGATGAATTTATGCCCATGTTTTAAAAAACTGTGCCATTCGGCTCAGGGCTTGTCGCGGTAGTGGAAGTAATCATCCCGCCGAAACTTCAGTACATCCTTCGGAAGCTCGATATCGATGTCGGGCTTGGCCGTCGACCGGTAGAGGACCACCATCATGACGCCGGAAAGCACATAGAGAACCGAGAGGACAACAAAGAAATAATTCGCCATCATGTCGTCCTTGAGGAACAGGGGCCTTGGCGCCAGGAAGAACAGGTAATAGAGATAGAGAAGGAAACCGATACACCAGATAATCACCATTACCCGGTAAAACCGGTGCAGGCGTTCGCGTATGCGTTCTTCCTTTGGGCTTTCAACATATTTCATGAGGGCAAACTAATCCGCAGGAATGGCCATTCCATGGGTTTTTTCCCCTACGCTGAATTGAAAAAAAACCTATATTCTCCCCGGTCCTCAGCTTCAGGACTCGTCCTCCTCCGACTTACTGCCTTGCTGCTTTTCGGAATATCGTTCCTGGTTGGGAATTCGAATGTACCCTTTTTCGTTCTGCTGGTGATTGGGGCCTTTGGCTCCGGTGGTCATCGCACCGCCCTGGTTGCCGGAAGAACCGATCGCTTTTCCTTCGCGCGATTGCTGGCTTTCTTCGATCTCGTTATTCTTTGCCATACGTTTTTTTCAAAGCGGTACAAGAATGCTGCCGAAGAGTGTCCTATTCGGCGATCTGTTGCTGCAGCAGGACGGCCGCGCAGATATTCGCCAGCAGGAAACGTTCCTGTGCATCCGTCTTCCCCAGGTAGACCATGCCCTTGTCGATCAGCGAAACGGCAGCGAGGGTCCGCCCCTTCGGATCCTGGATCTCGTAACCAACGCTTCCGCCGAGTATGCTCCCTGTCTTGCCCTTCGACTGCAGCTTGGTAATGGGCACGAGGGTGTAGTATTGCTCGCGGCTTTTGGCGATGACACCGGTGTATTTTTTCGGACGGGCCTGTGCAGCCTGGTTGTCGAGCACCAACTGCCAGGGCTGGTCTTCATTGTTGATGAAGAGCTGCACATAGAACAGGTCGGAAGCCGCATAGCCCACACCGCCGACCTCGAGCGCAATATTAAGAAGGCTGTTGTCGCTCCGGCCCACCTGCAGGTCCCGCGCATGAAAGCGGCTGGCACAAAATACGTCCGACTGGTTTGCACCATCGGTCATGCTGAAGTTGACCGTCTGTTTCCGGTTGATGTATTCGGTGGAGATGAGGTTCACGTAGTTGCCCTGCTGGTCGCTCCAGCCAAAGCCGCTGCGCGCTGCATTGCCCTTGGTCCAGGAACGCCTGAGGGCCGTGGTCCGGTAAGGTCCGAAAGCAAGTTTCTGCTTGATCAGTAGTCCCTGCCTTCCGGATACCTCGTATTCGTCGTTTTGCTTCAGGTCTTCACTGAGGGCAACGCGCATCGGCGAGCAGCCCGTGAGCAGGAGGAGGAATGTGAGTGCGTAGATGATCTGTTTCATAAACCCTGGTTTTAGTCAATACGCAAAGCTGGCCCGGAACCCCTGTTAAAGAGATTCTAATATGGATGAATTGAGGGATTTGGGGATTGGGGATTAAGGCATTAAGGTATTGAGGTATTGGGTATTGGGTATTGGGTATTGGGCAAGGTGGAAATAAAAAAGGCTTCGCCGAAACGAAGCCTCTACGATATTTTAGTCTCCTGTCTACTTTCTCCTCCCGACGCCTCGGGACTCCTGTCTCACGTCTCACGTCTCACCTCTCACGCTTCCCCCGCCGCTCACCCTTTCCGGGCGTCTGCCATCTCGCGGCCGCCTTGCTCCGCCTTCTCCACGTCGTTGCGGAAGACCACTACACCGTCGAAGACGTCGACGAGCACCGGGTGCTCGCGATCGATGTCACCCGAGAGGATCCGTTTGCTGAGCTGGTTGACGATCTCCTTCTGGATCAGCCGCTTCAGCGGGCGGGCGCCGAACTGGGGATCGAAGCCATTCTCTGCAAGGAAGTCGATCAGGTAGTCGGAGAACCGCAATGCGATGCTGTTCTGCTCCACCAGCTTCCTGAGGTTGTTGAGCTGGATGCGGATGATCGACTTGATCTCTTTGCGCAGCAGCGGGTGGAAGAGGATGATCTCGTCCACGCGGTTGAGGAACTCGGGGCGGATGGTCTCCCGCAGGCGCGTCATCACCTCAGACTTCGTCCGCTCGAGCACGGCATCGAGGTTCTTTTCATTCACATCCGCGAAGTTCTCCTGGATGATATCCGAACCCATGTTGGAGGTCATGATGATGATGGTGTTCTTGAAGTTCACCACGCGGCCCTTATTGTCGGTCAGGCGTCCATCGTCCAGTACCTGGAGGAGGATGTTCCAGACATCCGGGTGCGCTTTCTCGATCTCGTCGAGCAGCACCACCTGGTAGGGCTTGCGACGCACGGCCTCGCTCAGCTGACCGCCTTCATCATAGCCCACGTAGCCCGGAGGGGCGCCCACCAGTCGGGACACGGTATGCTTCTCCTGGTATTCGCTCATGTCGATGCGGGTCATCATGCTTTCATCGTCGAAGAGGTATTCGGCGAGGGCCTTGGCCAACTCGGTCTTACCTACACCGGTGGTACCGAGGAAGATGAAGGAACCGATCGGGCGGCGCGGGTCCTGGAGGCCGGCACGGCTGCGGCGGATGGCGTCGGCCACCGCGGTGATGGCTTCTTCCTGTCCCACCACGCGCTGGTGCAGCTCCTCTTCCAGGTGCAGCAGCTTCTCACGTTCGCTCTGGAGCATTTTCGCTACCGGGATGCCGGTTGCCTTGGCTACGCTTTCGGCTATGTCTTCGGCATCCACTTCTTCCTTCATCAGCCGCTTGGAGTTCTGCCCGAACTCATTCAACTGGTGCTGTAGCTCATTGATCTTCCCTTCCTGCTCCTTGATCCGTCCATAGCGGATCTCGGCCACCTTGCCATAGTCGCCTTCGCGCTCGGCCTGCTCGGCCTGTTGCTTCAGCGATTCGATATCCGCCTTGGCATTCTGGATCTTCTCCACCACATCTTTTTCTTCTTTCCACTTTGCCTTCAACGTATCCCGCTCCACGGCCAGATTGGCCAGGGTCGTATTCAGGTCTTTCAGCTTCTCTTCGTCATTCTCGCGCTTGATCGCTTCCCGCTCGATCTCGAGCTGGCGGATCTGGCGCTCCAGCTTGTCCAGCTCTTCGGGCATCGAATTCATTTCCAGGCGCAGCTTGGCCGCGCTTTCGTCGATCAGGTCAATGGCCTTGTCGGGCAGAAAGCGATCCGTTACATAACGCGAAGAAAGCTCCACGGCCGCGATGATGGCTTCGTCCTTGATCCGCACATGGTGGTGCGTTTCATAGCGGTCTTTCAATCCACGCAGGATCGAGATCGCATCTTCCATTGAGGGCTCATCGATCAGCACTTTCTGGAAGCGGCGCTCGAGGGCTTTATCTTTTTCAAAAAATTTCTGGTATTCATTGAGCGTCGTGGCGCCGATGGCCCGGAGCTCGCCACGGGCCAGTGCAGGCTTCAGGATATTGGCCGCATCCATCGCGCCTTCCCCTCCGCCCGCACCCACGAGGGTGTGGATCTCGTCGATAAAGAGGATGATCTCCCCATCGCTGGTGGATACTTCCTTGATCACTCCCTTCAGGCGCTCTTCGAATTCACCCTTGTACTTGGCACCGGCGATGAGCAGGCCCATATCGAGCGCATAGATCACTTTCGATTTCAGGTTCTCCGGCACGTCGCCATTCACGATCCGGTGCGCCAGGCCTTCGGCGATGGCCGTCTTGCCCACACCCGGCTCACCCACGAGGATCGGGTTGTTCTTCGAGCGGCGCGAAAGGATATGCAGGGTACGGCGGATCTCTTCATCGCGCCCGATCACCGGGTCGAGCTTACCCTGGCGGGCGAGCTCGTTGAGGTTCTTGGCATATTTGTTCAGCGCATTGAACTGCGTTTCCTGGGTCTGCGAGGTCACAGTTGATCCCTTGCGCAGGTCGTTGACCGCGGCAACGAGCCCTTTCTCGGTCAGCCCGAAATCTTTCAGCAGCTTGGCTGTATTGTCGCTGCCCTGCACGATGGCCAGGAGCAGGTGCTCGGGGGTGATGAATTCATCGTTGAACTGCTTCAGGGCCGCACCGGCACGCAGCACAACGCTGTTAGCCTCCCGAGAGATGTTCTGCGCCGGTTCGCCACCACTCACTTTGGGCAGCTTCGCGATCTGCGCATCCAACTTCGACTCCAGGCTGTTTATGTTAACGGCGTTCTTCTTCAGCAGGTAATTCACGGGGGAATCCTGCTGCTCGAGCAGGGATTTGAGGATATGCTCCGTCTCAATATTGGCATTCCCCTGGTTGAAGGCCAGCTGCTGCGACTGCTGGATCGCCTCGGCTGCCTTTATGGTAAAATTGGACAGGTTCATAGACTAAATAATTTGATGGGTTATTTTTCGTTCTATCTTGGTCATCAAACTCCAATCCAATTCAAGACACCAGAAATTATGTCAGTTAAATCAATGATAACCTGCCTGAAATTCAGTTCATTAGCCCTTTTCCTGCTATTCCTTCAGCCTGCCTGGGCACAGCCGGGACGGAAGAACCCGAAAGAGATCGGCCTGGCTTCCTACCAGGAGGTGGACGAGACGGTGCTGCGCAACCAGAAGGGCTTCGGCAACGATGTGGTGGCCCTGCTCTGGACCGACACGCTGGTGTACAAGCATGAACTCGGCGAATTCGATGCCCGCACCTCCGTACCCTTGGGCGATGCTTCGAAATGGCTGACCGTGGCCATGGTGCTGAAGATGGCCGAGCAGGGCAAGCTCTCGCTCGACGACAAGGTGGGCACCTACCTGCCGATCTTTGAAACCTATGGCAAAAGCTACATCACCATTCGCCATTGCCTCACGCATTTCACCGGCATCCAGTCGGACAACGGCGGGCTTTTCGGAAAGAAGAAATGGGGGTCGCTGGAGGAGGAAGTAAATTCCTACGCGAAAAAAGAGATCCGCACCAATCCCGGCACCGAATTCAGCTATTCGAATATCGGCATCAACATCGCCGGCCGGATCCTCGAAGTGGTATCGAAGAAGAAGTTTGATATGCTGATCAAGAAGGAGCTGTTCAACCCCTTGCAGATGCGCAAGACCACGTTCAGCACCCTCGATGCGTCAGCGCTCAACCCCTCGATGGGCGCGCAGTCGACCGGCGAGGAATACCTGCATTTCCTGCAGATGCTGCTGAACAAGGGCAAGTACAATGGCGTGCAGGTGCTGAGCGAGGCTTCGATCGCGGAGCTGCGCAGGATCCAGACCCAGCCGGCGCTGGTGAAGTACAGCCCCAAGACCACCGAAGGCATGAGCTACGCGGTCGGCAGCTGGGTGGTGACCGAAGGCAGCGATGGTGCCGCCCAAACCCTCAGCACCGGCGGCATCTCAGGCACCTTCCCCATCGTTGACTGGTGCCGCAATTATGCCTTCCTGCTCATCACCAAGGACGTACTTGGCGAACAGAAGAAAGACGCCTACGTGCAGCTGGTAGAAGCGCTGAACGAACGCATCAAGCCAAAGTGCAAGTGATAACACGATGTGAAACGAAATACACAAATGAAAGAGCCCCGGTCCTTGACCGGGGCTCTTTTTATAGATCGATGTGCACTAATCTCTGGTTTGCTGATCGCTGATCACTTATCAACCCTCATTCATCCTCACTCATCACTGATCACTGATCATTCATCATTCATTTCTTCACCAGCACCAGCTTCATCCGGTCAGCCTTATGGATGGCAGCGAGGAAGTTCGCCAGCTCCTTGCCGCCTGAAGCGGGGAAGCGGCCGGCGTACTGCTCCCGGACACGTTTATAAACCACCTGGTTGCCGCTGTAGGTGACCGATGACGTATAGGTACCGTAGATGGACTTTAGCGACACCGCCTCGGGAGCCGACTCGATGACATAGCCTTCGGGCAAGGTCAGTTCATAGCTGTCTTCGTCGCGGTAGGCAAGATCAAAGACGAAATCGGCTTTCCGCTGCTCTTCCACGTCGTATTTACGGCCGCTGCGGTTGAGGATATTCGGAGCGATAAAGATGCGTTTGCCGGTTACCGTAGCATAGCCCGACACCGCCACGTCCAGCTGCTCGTCGAGCTGCGGCAGGTCGGCCGTGATCGGCTTGTACTGAAAGGAGTTGACGGTGTAGGTGGAGAGCTCCAGTTCCGACTGGAGGGCTTCCTGCACCTTTTCCTTCGACAGGGCCTGGAT
>CBHWDR010000099.1:0-8454 GCA_966112575.1 uncultured Chitinophagales bacterium | reverse complement strand
AAGAGTTTAAAAGTTGCGGGCGGGTTATTTGGTAGCACTTCTCAGTAGTAAGGATAGCTTGGTCGTTAGTTTGTCTTGTCCTTCTTTACATATATTCTCTGCGTCCTCCGCGCCTCTGCGCGACAAACCTTTGTGCCCCTTCGTGCCCTTCGTGTCTTCGTGGTGAAGAAAACCACGAGCGAAGCGAGTAAATACCTGCCACCTAATACGCAACAGGAAGCTGCTTCATGTATTCGGCGAGCTCGATATGTGCGGTTCGGGTGAAGGGCTCGCCGGTGACGGAAGCCTTTAGCATACGAGAAACCTTGAAGTCGCGGTACTCGCCGCGGAGCTGGCACCAGGCGATGAGGTGCCAGCTGAAGGCATAGAAGATCAGCCCGATGGGCTCCACCCGGCGCCGGCTGACCTCGGACTTCTTGTTCTGGTAATCGATCTCCACCACCTTGCGGGTGCTGATGGCCGTTTGCAGGGGCGAAAGAAAGACCTGGGCCGTCTGCAGGCATTCCGGGATCTGGAAATGGATCTGCCCTTCCAGCGCATCCACCATCTCCTTCTGCGGGCCGCGCAACACGGCGCGGACCTTGCGCAGGGCCTCGGAATAATGCTTCCGGATCGACTCATCGGCAAACCCGGCCACCATGCGCTCCATCAGCAGGAGGGCATTGGCCTCCTCGGTGCTGAAGGACACCGGCGGCAGGAAATAACCCTGGACCACGAAATAGCCCCTCCCCTGCTCGAAGCTCACCGGCACACCCTGCTCCACCAGGGCCTTGATATCGCGGTACACCGTCCGCACCGAGGTGCCGAAGGTCGCTGCGATGGTCTCCGCCGGCAGGTATTTCTTCGATTGCAGCAGGGTCAGCAGCCCCAACAGGCGGTCGATGCGGTTCATGGAGGGAAATTAGAGAATTCGAGAATTCGAAAATGAGGGAATTCGGGAATGAGCTGATTCGATAATAGTTGGCATGGTTCGCACCGATTTTTGAACCACGAAGACACAAAGACACAGAGACACAGAGGATTAGTTAGGAGCAACCCTTCCTAACGGATGCGAGGTGGCTTGATAGAATGAACTATCACTCGGCTAGAAGGGTTCTTCCCCTCGACATTCCTTGTTCCTTGTTCCCGACTTCGCTGTTTCACCTCTTCATTCCTTGTTCCCGACGTCGCTGAAGCTACGTCGGGCAGGCCTTGTTCTTTATTCGATATTCTCCTCCTTGGCTTCTCTTTTGCAAGCTCTTCGGGATTGAATAGATTTGAGCGTGAGGCAGAGCGTTTACATGATATCCGTGCTGATCCTGGTCCTGGCGTCGCTGACAGCCGGGGCACAGCAGGATTCCTCGCGTACCAGGAGCATCGACTCCCTCCTCAAACGGCCCCGGGGCATCATCGGGCAGATCACCGAGAGCCTCCTCACCGATGATACCGCTGACCAGAAAGTGGGCGTACAGCGGGCCGATATCCCCTTCCGGAAATACGAGAACATGTACATCCGCCGGGTGATCGTGCAGTCGCTGCGCTTCGGCACCCTCACGGAAGATACGGTGCGCAGCATCGACCGCCGCCTGACCCGCCTGGCCAACCGCCTGCACCACAAATCCCGCGGCTGGACCATCCGGAACCAGCTCTTCTTCCACGAGGGGCAGACCATCTCTCCCTTCGTGCTGGCCAATAACGAGCGCTACCTCCGCGACCTGCCCTACTTGCAGGAAGCCCGGATCCTCGTGCGGCCCGTGGAAGGACTGACGGATACCGTGGATGTGATCGTGCGGACGAAGGACGTGCTCTCCATCGGTGGGCGTGCCCAGCTCAAAGGCTCCTCGGCCGGCATCCTCGAACTCAAGGAGGATAACCTCATGGGCTGGGGTGACCGCTTCGAGATCCGCGGCCTCTATGAGCCTTCGCGCCGCCATGCCGGCGGCTTCGGCATCGAATACCTCAAGCGCAACATCCTTGGCTCCTTTATCGACGGCGAAGCCGGCTATTCCAACTTCAACCCATCCTTTACCTCGGGCCGGCGCGAGGAGCATGCCGCTTATTTCCGCTTCACCCGTCCCCTTGCCGACCCCTTTATGAAGTGGACTTATTCGGCCAGCGTTGCCGACCGCCGGTCAGCCAATCTGTTTCACGACGACTCCCTATACAGCAACAGCCTCCAGTACCGCTACCTGCAGTACGATGCCTGGATCGGCCGCAACCTGAGCGCCAGCCCGCTCGAGCGCGGCAATGAATACAGCCGGGTACGCTTTCTCCTGGGCGCCCGCTTCCTCGACCAGCATTTCGAGAAACGACCGGAGATCTATGCCAACAGCTATTCGTACTCATTCGCCAATATGCAGGCAGCCCTCGTCGGCTTCTCGCTCTTCCGGCTCAACTTCTACAAAACCTCGTATATCTATGGCTTTGGCCGGAAGGAAGATCTTCCCGAGGGCCTGGAAGCCGGCATCACCGCCGGCTGGACGCGCAAGGCCGGCGAGCAGCGGCCCTATCTGGGCCTGAACCTCATGCAGTCCTTCGTGACCCGGACGGAGCGCTTCCTCGACTACAGCGTCTCGGCCGGCGGCTATTGGAATAAGGGGAAGTCGGAGGACGTGACGCTCATGGGCAACATGGAATATTTTACCCGCCTCACCTGGTTTGGGCCGCGTTGGAAGCACCGCTCCTTCCTCTACCTGAGCGCGGCGCGGCAATTCAACAGCCGGCTTGATGAGCCCCTGTTGTTGGAGAACCGTTTCGGCCAGCAGGATTTCGAGAACAACCGCCTGCCGGGACATACGCGGATCACCCTGCGGGGCGAGAGCGTGTTCTTCAGTCCCTGGTCGCCCCTCTTCTTCCGCATGGCGCCCTTCGGCTTCGCCAGCCTTACCTATTTCCGGCCGCAGACCCATCCCCCCACCAGCACTTCAGATATCTATGCCGGCATCGGCGGCGGGCTCCGGGTGCGCAACGAAAGCCTCATCTTCGGCACCATGGAATTCCGGCTGGCCTGGTACCCCCGCGCCGACTTCAGCGGCGACCGCTTTCATTTCCGGTTCTCCTCGAACCTCCGGTACAAATTCGCGCAGAACTTCATCCGCCGGCCGGATTTCATACAGGTGAATCTTTGATAGTTTGCGAGTTCGCGGAGTTTGCGAGTTTGCGAAGTTTGCGAGTTTGCAAAGTTCAAGGGTTCAAAAGTTCAATAGTTTAAGAGTTGGCGAGTCGATTCCTTAATCATACTCCCCTCTCCTTGGGAGAGGTACACGAGCGAAGCGAAGGGTACGCGCGAAGCGCTTGGGGGTGAGGTCTGTTCGCGAGTTCAAGGGTTCAAAAGTTCAATAGTTTAAGAGTTGCTGGATGTTGGCTTGCTAGCACTTCTCAGTAGTAGGGAAAGTTTGTTCGTTGGTTTGACCTGACTTTCTTTACATATTATTCTCTGCGTCCTCCGCGCCTCTGCGCGACAAAAGCTTAGTGCCTCTTTGTGCCCTTCGTGTCTTAGTGGTTAAAAATTGAGCGAAGCGAACAAAGCCTCTTCATTACTGATTCTCCCCGAACCAGATCACCGAGTTGCCGGTGCCGAATTCATTGCCTTCCCAGAGCTTGTTGCCGGGATCGAGGATCCATTTGCCGTCGACGACGAATTTATAGCGGTTCTTGCCGCGGAAGAGGTGTACAGGGAAGACCCATGCCTCGCCTTCGCGTTTCATGAGGAGCTGGTCGGGATCCCAGTTGTTGAAGTCACCGGCGACCACTACTTTCTTTGCATTGGGGAAACCCTTGAGGCGGAAGGTATAGTTGGTGTCGATCACCAGGAAAAGATTCGTCCCGGCGGCCGGCTTCACCGAATCACCGTTGGTCCATTTGCCGTCGACGAGGAAGCGGTAGGTATAATTGCCCGGGCCAAGCACATAGGGAAGCTCCCAGCCGGTTGCGGTCCTCTTCATCGGCAGCTGGTTCTCGCGCCATTCGTTGAAGGAGCCCACCAGGAACACGTTCCGGGCACTGGCGAATCCGTTCAGCCGGAAGACCTGCGACTCGCCCAGCTGCACCACCGAATTGGTCGCGCCATGTTCGTTGGGCACGCTCTGCGGGTTCTCGTCATCCGAGATCCAGTTGCCGTCAACCACGTAGCGATACTGGTGCGTACCATTGGCCAGGTAAACCGGGAGCCCCCAGCCAACCTGGGTGCGGAGCATCTTGGTTTCGTTATCGCGCCAGTTGTTGAAAGAACCGGCGAGGTAAACATTCTTCGCCTTCAGATAACCGGTAAGCAGGAACACATGGTTGGGACGATAATAGACCGAGTTGGTATTGCCCTTACCGTCGTTCTCACGCAGCAGGTTGTCTTCATCCACGTTCCAGCTGCCGTCGACAATGAATTTATACCAGTACTTCCCGGCCGGCAGCGCCACGCGGGCGATCCAGCCGCTGTCGACCTTGCGCATCTGGTGCCGCGACTGCGACCAGTTGTTGAAGGAGCCGGCGAGCATCACCATGCGGGCATTTGCATGGCCCCGCAGGAAGAAGATGACGATGGAGTCCTGGATCTCGAAATGATTTTTGTTGCGGAAGCGGTTCACGCCGAAGGCCACACCGTTGTTCACCGGGTCGAAATTGCCCCAGCGGTCTTTTTCGGCAAGGATGATCTTGTCTTCCGGGTCCTTCAGCTCACCGATCGGCATCAGGGGCTTGCTGATGGCCAGCAGGTTCCTGTCGTTATGCAGCACCTGCCAGCCCTTGCTCTTCAGGCTGTCGAGCATATTGCCGAAGATGGCCTTCTGGAGGTAGAGGTCTTCTAATTCGAACTGGCGGATGAAGGAATCGAGCGAAGCCGGCGCTACGGTTTTGGCCAGCTCGATATGCATCCGCCCATCGCGCACGAAATAACCGCAGTTGAGTACCTGGGCATCCACCGCAGCCGAAGCCAGCAGCATGCTGATCAGCAGCACGGCCACCCGCAGGGGTTTTCGAAGAGGCGATATGACCCGATTCATTTCCATAGATACATCTTCCGCGTAACAAAGTTAAACCCTACTTTATGCAGGGCAAGAAAATCAAAGCCCAGGATGCCGTCGATACAGCCCGCATAGGCAAAACAGGTTTTTTCCAGGTTGGTGATCAGCACCGGCAGGGTGGCCACCGACTGCCCGCCGATCTGAAAGCCCCTGAGGTCGCCCTTCAGCGCTTCCACTTTTCCGCCGGCCGAGCCGGCCAGCTGGATCCTGCCGGTGATCGATACCAGCTCAAAGATCTGGTTGGGCAGGCGGCTGTCGAGCACATTGGCCTCGGCCGCGCAGTCGATCACGAACTTCAGCTTCTTGCCGCCCAGCTCCACCGTGGTCAGGATCCGGTTGTCCATCCATTCGATGGGGATCACGGTATAAGTGGAAGGATCAGCAAGCATCGGGTTCTTATAGGTAGACGCTTCCTTGCGGCTCATCCGATGCAGGAGGATCAGGCTATTATCGAAATCGAAGATCAATTCACATTGCTTGAACAGTTCCATGCCCAGCAGCCCGAGGATCCGCACGTTCTTGCTGTTCTCGATATGGCCCAGGTTGGCAAGGTCGGCCTCGAGGCGCGAATACTTCAGGTTGCCGAGCATGAAGGTCTTCACGTGGGTCCTGCTCACGGCGCCGCCGGTTCCCGTAATGCTGGTCTGTTCGGCTTCGGAGGGCTGCGAAATGGGATAGTCGCGGAAATAGGTGATGTTGAGCACGAGGTTGGGCGCGCCCGAGTCGAGGATGAAGTTGCCTTCGGTGGTATCGGCCCTTCCCTTAACGAGAATGAGGTTGCCGGCACGGGTGAAGGGCAGGGCCAGGGTGGAGTCGGGCAGGTACCAGGCATCCACCAGTTCGAAGCCGATGAGCCGTCGCGGCGGATCCGGCGTACCGGCATGCACACGGCTGCCTGCTGCGATGAGCAGGACGAGCAGGAGGAAATGCAGCAGCCGGTTTTGCATGCCTCAAAGAAACCGGGACCGATTGAAACGGGCCAACCGTTCTTCCCGAATAAGTTGTCCTTAACGGTTTACAGAAACAAAAAAACAGGACCTAAGTCCTGTTTCTATCATTGATGGTTGATCATCGGATTAATAACGTCCGTCGCGACGGTCTTTGGAACGACCGATACCATAACCGACACCGGCACCGAGCACACCACCGATCACGCCACCGGCTACGCGGTTACGCTTGTTGATGATCGCACCGGCTGCTGCGCCACCTACACCACCGATCACGGCGCCTTTGGCAGCCTTGCTCCAGCCACGTTTGGCCTGGGCGGTGTTGCTGGAAGTAGAGCGCATCGATCCGCTGCCACCGCTGGAAGAGCGGCTGCGGGAAGCGGTGCTGGTGCTACGCTGGGGTACATATACAACACGGGTCTGGGGTTGGGCCACAGCCGATTGCTGCTGCTGGTACATCTGCATTTGCGCGAGCTCGTTCTGGGCTTTCCAGGCCTGATAGGCGGCCAGTCCGGCCGTATCGGGAGTCGCGATCGTCTGGGTCGGTGCAGCGGTTGTCTGCTGGCCGGCTACCTGCGGATTGCTGTTGCAGGCGAGCAGGGTGGCAGAAACGGCAACAATGGAAAGGATCTTTTTCATAAAGTAAAATTTTTAATAGGCGATTCGATTGGGTTCCCGGTAGAAAATCGAATACTGTGCCAACGAAAAGGCACTTGTTAAGGGTACGGGGCAGTTTCACATAAAATTTTGTATTTCAAATGGTTAGAGGTGTTTTGTTTTAACATAAGGATTTGACAAGGCCTGAGGCCGATATGGGGACCTGCTAGGTTGGGTGGGACCTGCTAGGTTGGGGGTGACCTGCTAGGTTAGAGGTAACCTGCTAGGTTGGGCAGAACCTAGCAGGTCCCCCATCCGGTGTAGAAGCCTTTCACCATATCCACCCGCTCCCCTCCTGCAGAACCCGCTACCAGCACGCCTTTCGGAGGCAGACCGGACTATTTTCCGCCAAAATCAACGGTTTTAAAACAGGCCCGTCAAAAATTTTCGACCGCCGCGCTTTTGGGCAGACCTTTTGTTTTCCTTAACGGGAAGCCCCACCCCATTATTCCTGCTTCATCCAATCCTCCTCTGTTGGCCACCTCACTTCCAACAACAACCTATGAGCAAGATTTTTACGCTAGCTGCCCTCCTCACGCTTAGCCAGCCTCTTTTCGCACAATCCGGACAGGTTAATCCCGCATTTCGCGGCGGCAGTTTCACCTGGAGCTATGGACCCATGGGCTCACAGGCACAGGACATGGCCACCCAGCCCGATGGCAAACTCCTCGTCACCGGCCTCGCACAAACCGCTTCCGGCGGCCAGTTTGCCACCCTCCGCCTTAATGCCGACGGCAGCCCCGACCTGGGCTTTGGCACCAACGGACAGGTGCTCACCGCCATCGGCGGCGAATGCTGGGCACGCGCCATCGTTGTGCAGCAAGATGGAAAGATCATCGTTGGCGGCGACGCCACGATCAACGGCAACACGGATTTCGCCATCGTGCGCTATCTCTCCGGCGGACAGCTCGATCTCTCATTTGGAAATAATGGTGTGGTGCTGACCGACTTCGTACAGCAGGCAGACCTCATCTACGACCTGGCCCTCCTCCCCGATGGCCGGATCGTGGCAGGCGGACGCGCCTATAATGGTACGGATTACGATTTCGCCGTAGCCCGCTACCTTCCCAACGGCGCACCCGACGCCAACTTCAACGGCGGTAAGGTGCGCACCCAGGTAGGCAGTGGTAATGATTTCGCCTGGTCCCTCCTCGTGCAGCCCGATGGAAGCGTGGTGCAGACCGGATCTTCGGCCGTGAACGGGATCTGCCACATGGCCCTCCTGCGCTACCTGCCCAATGGCCAGCCCGACTGGGGCTTTGGCACCATGGGCAAGGTGATCACTCCGGTAGGCCAGGAAGATTTCGGCTATGGCGCCGCCCTTCAGTCCGACGGCAAGATCGTGCTCGCGGGCGTGGTGCACAATGCCGCGCCCAATTATACCGACGCGGTCCTGCTGCGTTTTCTTTCGAATGGAACGCTCGATCCCGGCTTCGGCGCCAGCGGCCAGGTGATCGTTGACATCGCACAGTCGGCCGACCAGCTCATGGATGTGGCCATCCAGCCCGATGGCAAGCTGGTGGCCGCCGGCCATTCGGGCACGGGCTCACACGAAGATTTTCTCACCATGCGTTTTACGGGTGAAGGCATCCCCGACCAAACCTTTGGCACGGGCGGCAGAACACTGATGCCGGTTGGCGCTTACGACGACCTGGCCTACTCGGTCAAGCTTTGCGGCAACAGCATCTACCTCGCAGGGATCGCCAATACCTCGCCCATGGGCAACCCGACCGCTTTTGCGCTGGGTGCCCTGCTGAACGACGGCACACCGCTGCCGGTGCGCCTCCTGCAGCTCCAGGTGCAGCGACAGAATCGCCTTCCCATCGTAGAGTGGCAAACGAGTTCGGAAACCGGCG
>CBHWDR010000098.1:0-8480 GCA_966112575.1 uncultured Chitinophagales bacterium | reverse complement strand
CTCGTTGTTGTATACGAGGTAATGTTCCTGGATCCAGCGGCCGCCAAGCGGGTGCAGTCCCACGGAGAAGAAAAAGCTCAGGGTAAGAAAGGCGATCGCCTTAACGCCGAGGAAATACCAGACCGCGGCCACGAATACGATCTGCACGCCCCAGTTGAGCGCGATCCATCCATCAAAAGGTTTGATCTCTTTTAACCGGCTGATGCGGAAGGCCTGGAAGAGCGGGTAAAAAAGCATCCAGATCACCTTGCCGACGAAATAATTGTTGATCAGTTTTGCTTCCCAGCGGTTGGGCAGGTCGGCGTCCAGCTCATGCACGCCCTGGAAGGAGTGGTGCTTGATGTGATAGCGCTCAAACGCGATCGTCGACGGAAAGACCTGGGGCAGGTTGGCCAGGATGCCCGCAAGCCGGTTGGCCGTCTGGCCCTTGAAGATCAGGCGGTGCGCGCATTCATGGATCATCACAAACAGCGAGTGGTCGATGAACGCGCCTACCAGGTAAGCGACCGCGAAGACCAGCCACCAGGGACTGCTCTTCAGCGCCAGGGCAAGGCCGGTTTGCGCCAACACGAGGAAGAGGATCACGTAGATCGTATTGCCATTCTTCCCGATCAGCTTGCGGATGCCGGGGCTATGTTTGAGGATCTGCTTGGTGCGCAAACGATGCGGTTCGGGCTGGTCCGAATAAACGAAGTCGGTTCTTTTCATGTAGCACTGTTCTGTGGCTGCTCAAGATAAGCAAATCCGCCTTGCAGCGGGTGATCGGGATCAGGATCCGGACCCGTACTGGTATTCGACGGTGCCGAGGCGCTTCGACTTGTCTTCCTTGCCATACACGGCTTCCTTCACCTTGAGGCCGCGCTCGTCGAATTTATACGTCCAGATAAGGTAGTCGCCGGTGGCCTGTTCCACCACGGTCTTTTCCCGGAGCTGGCCGGTAGGGAAGTATTCAAACATCATCTCGGGAAGCAGGCGCCGGGCGCCATAGTTGTAGCGAACCACATCCGAGAGTTGTCCGCCTTCATTGTAATAATAGAAATAGGGAAGGGCCCAGCGCGTTTTCCGGCGTGCGCGCTCTTCGGCCACGCGGCCTTTGTCGTCGAGCGAGAAATAATGATAGGTCGTATCCTTCCCACCCTTGATCAGCACCATGCTCTCGGGCTGGTTGCCTTTCCATTTCCATATATGCTCTTCCCGGTTGGCCGCCGTATCCGAAGAGGTGGTGATCACCGATATGAGGTGTCCCTGGCCGTCATATCCATAAACGATCGTCTTGGTCACCGACTCGGCTTCATCCACCGTGCGGATAACCCGGTCCTGGGCATCGGTGTAGGAGGTGAGTACCATCTGGCCAACCGGCGTCACCGTGGTCGTGACCAGGCTTTGCTTCCCGGGATCGAATTGCTGGCGGATGGTGAAGTTGGTTTTCTGGTTGTCCTCATCGTAGCTGTTGATCAGCACCGAGCGCACATTGTTCTTCCGGTATTGCCGGATGAGGTCCGAAGACTCTTGTGCGCCGAGAATGTCCTTGTAATAATGCTGGGCCTGGGCGCCGGCAGCAAGAAGGGTGGAAAGGGCCAGGAAGATCGCTCTCATCAAGATATTGTTTGCTCAAAAATAGAAAAAGGATCAGGAGATTCGCAGCCATTTAGACGAGCCTTCGCGGAAGAAGGTTGAGCTTCGGTGCTTTTGTCCCTATTTTTAAGAAATTTTTTTTCGTGTCCCACCAACCAGAACGTACGGAGAAGAACTGCCTGAACTGCGGCACCCAGGTTGCCGGCCGCTTTTGCCAGACCTGCGGGCAGGAGAATATCGTGACCCACCAGAACTTCTGGTCGCTTACCCGGCACTTCATTTATGACATCTTCCATTTCGACGGGAAATTCTTCGATACGCTCCGATACCTGTTCACCCGTCCGGGCTTCGTGCCGCGCGAGTATGTGAACGGGCGCCGGCAGGCCTACCTTGACCCGATCCGGATGTACCTGTTCACATCGGCCGTCTTCTTTCTGGCTTTTTTCTCCTTCAACCGCATGGTGCGCGTGGATGACAGCGGCAGCCGGTACCTCTCCAAAAGCGAGCGCTTCGAACTGGTCACCCGCGCCGAAGGCAACCCTGCGCTGGACTCGATCCGTCCCCGCCTGCTGGATACGAATTTCCGGGTACAGGTGGTGCCGGCAGAAAACAGGAAAGCGGATTCCAACGGGCTCCTGGTGACGTTCCCGGACGGCCCTTACCGGTTGACGGTTGATTCCGCCCGGGTACCGGTGGTGAAGAGCAGTGTTGGCTGGATCGGTCGCCGGCTGAACGAGGAAATGAAGAAAAACGAGGGCGTGGAGAGCCGGTTCTGGCGACAGGTCATCGATGAATTTCTGCACCGCCTGCCCTATATGCTCTTTGTATCTCTCCCGATCTTCGCCTGGCTGCTCAAACTGCTCTATCGCCGCCAACGTCAGTTCGTGTATTCCGATCACGCCGTTTATACGCTCTACCACTACATCTTCAGCTTTATCCTCATGCTGGTGGCCCTGCTCCTCAGTGAAGCCTCCGATGCGAGCGGCTGGGTATTCTTCGATATCCTCAATGCCGTGATCGTGATGCTGGTGGCGCCGGTTTATTTCTGGATCAGCCTGCGCCGGTTTTACGGTCAAAGCTGGAAGAAGACCACGGTCAAGTTTCTCCTGCTGAATATCATGGGCGGGTTCGTGTTATTGCTTCTATTCGTTGTCTTTTTCGGATTTTCGTTGCTCTTTTAACCAACATTATGGACAAGAACAGCATGGAAGCCTTCGGACGCCTCGTGACCATCATGGATGAGCTGCGGGAGCAGTGCCCCTGGGACCGCAAGCAGACCATCGAGTCGCTGCGGCAGATGACGCTGGAAGAAACCTACGAGCTGACCGATGCCATCACCGAAAAAGACTGGAAATCGATCCGCGAGGAGCTGGGTGACCTGCTCCTCCATATCGTGTTCTACGCGAAGATCGGCCGTGAGCAAAACCAGTTCACCCTTACTGAGGTGATCGAGGGCATCTGCAAAAAACTGGTCGACCGCCACCCGCATATCTACGGCGACGTGAAGGTGGAGAATGACGAGGACGTGAAACGCAACTGGGAAAAGCTGAAGCTCAAAGAAGGCAAGAAGTCGGTGCTCTCCGGCGTGCCCAAGGCCCTGCCGGCCCTGGTGAAGGCCATGCGCTTACAGGAGAAGGCGAAACAGGTGGGCTTTGAATGGGAGAATAAGGACCAGGTTTGGGAGAAGGTGAAAGAAGAGGAAGGGGAGTTGAAGGAAGCCATTGCCGAAGGAGATCCGAAGAAGGTGGAGGAAGAATTCGGCGACCTCGTGTTCTCCCTGGTGAACTTTGCACGGTTTTTGAATATCGACGCCGAGAACGCTTTGGAAGTCACCAATAAGAAATTCATCAACCGGTTCACGCAGATGGAAACGCAGGCGCTTTCGCATGGAAAGAACCTGGACGAAATGAGTCTGGAGGAAATGGATGCTATCTGGAACCAGGTCAAACAAAAGCCGGATTGAACCCCAACCTAAATAAACGTCTCCACCGACGCAGCCTGCTGTTCTTTGCTGTATTGCTGTTCCTGCTCTCGTTCGTCTCCGCCTGGTATTTCCGGGCCCAGCCTTCCGTCAACTACCAGCAGAAGCTGTTGCAGCGTTATGTCGACCGGCAGATCAGGGATGCCCGGACCCTGCTGCGCGACTCCTCGCTGATGCGCAAGCTGGTGCAGAAATCGGAGACCCTCGATGAGTTCCGCGAGGTGGAAGAGAAAGGGTACGGCGTCTTTCTTTTTGCCGAGACCATCTCCGAAAACCAGGCCCTCCTGTTCTGGAACAACCAGAAGATCCTCCCGCCCCGGGCCGACTTCAACCTGCCCAACGGCACCTATTTCCAGAAGCTGGCCAATGGCAGCTACGTAATGATCAAGGAGCGGCTCAGCTTTTCGGGGATGAGCAATAACGTGGTGGCCTACCTCCTGATCCCGGTGCAGAACCGCTACTTCCTCGAGACCGACTACCTGCTCACCCGGTTCGCCCATGACGCGGATGCATCGAAAAAGATCAGCCTGAGCGAAGAGGTCACCGATTACCCCATCCGTTCCGATAATGGCAAGCCGCTTTTTCATATCCGCCGGGTGGCACATACATCTTTAGCTACCACCGACACGCTCACCCTCGTACTCCGCATCGTTGGCCTGATCTTCCTGCTCTCGTTCATTCATATCAACGGGGAAGCCCTCGTGCGGCGCAGCCGCGCGCGATCGGGGATCGTCTTTGTTGCGGCGGCCCTGGTGCTCCTGCGCGTTCTGCTTTACGGGTTGTCCAATTTCTTTTCCTTCCGGCAGCTCGCCCTCTTCGACCCGGCGATCTATGCCACCAATGCGATCAATCCTTCCCTCGGCGACCTGCTCATCAACTCGGTCTTCGTCTGCTGGCTGGTGCTGTTCACTTGGTACAACACGCCTCCCGTTTTTCGGTTGCCGGCTTTCCTGGCGGGGAAGAACCGGTGGATCGGCGGCGTGCTGGCCCTCTTTGTCCTTATCCTCGTCACCTTCGGCCTTGCCGACGTGGTGAGCGGCTTGGTACTCAGCTCCAAGATCTCCTTCAATGTCACCGACTTCTTCGGCCTCGACATCTATACCGTGATCGGCCTGATCATCCTGGCCCTACTGTCGCTCTCGTATTATTATTTCAGCCGGATGATCTTCCGGGTGATCTTCACCGTTTTCCGCGACCGCTACCACATCGTTTACTTCGTGCTGATGGCGATCGGCCTCGCCTACCTGACGATCTATTCGGGGCACGAGTCGGTGCTCTTCTACCTGCCCGTGCTCATCTGGCTGCTCATCTATACCTTCATTGTCAGCCAGGAACAATTCATCGTGAACGCCCTGCGGATGACCATCGCGGGCGTGCTGTTCTGGATCTTCATCTTCTCGGTCTCGCTGTCCACGCTGATCCTCTTCGCCAACCGGGAATCGGAGCTCCGGATGCGCAAGCTCATGGCCGAGAAAGAAGAGCAGCTGGCCGATCCCTCGAGCGACCGGACGATCAATATCGCTATCGGCGTACTCGACAACCGCTACCTGGTGTACAATTGGAACCGCTTCTTCCAGCCCGAGGCGAACCAGGACCTGCGCGACTCCATCATCACGCGCAGCTTCGGCAATTACAACCGCCAGTACGATTCAAAGATCTATGTCTTCGACTCGCTCAACCGCCCCGTGAATAACGAGGATGCGCGCAGCTTTGCCGAGCTCAATACCATTTACACCGTGCAGGGCAAGCCTACGATCGTGCCCGACCTGCGGTACTATGATATCTCCTACGACCGCTTCACCTATATCACCCAGCGGGAAGTGCGCGGCATCGACAGCGTGCGGCTGGGCACTTTCTTCGTGATCTCCACGCCGCGGCAGCGCGGGGGGAACGATGCCCTTTATCCCCAGCTCTTCCGGCAGGTCAACCGGCGCGATGCCGAGGCTTCGCCCCTGTACTATACGGCCAGTTACAGCAACCGCCTGCTGATCTCCGCCTCGGCGAAATATCCGTTCCAGACCGAGCTGTCGGAAGACCAGTTGCCGAAAACCGAGTACGAGCGGCGCAACAATGCCGAATATGATGAGCTTTGGTACAAGGCCGGTAGGAACAAGATCATCGTCATCGCCCGCAAGCGCGATACGCTCATCGCCAGCATCACGCTTTTCTCCTACCTTTTTTGCGCGTTCCTCTTCATGGTGGGCCTGCTCAACGGGCTCTCCTGGGTGCTGCGCGTATTACAGGGGCGGGCCTCGGCCTATATCCTCGGGCAGCTAAGCATCCGCTCGCAGATCCACGGAACGGTGATCTTCATCTCCGTGCTCTCCTTCCTCATCATCGGCGCCGCAACGATCTCCTTTTTCATTGCGCGCTACAACCGGAATAATGTCGACAAGCTCAGTGTGACCTCCGACGTGATGGTGCGCGAGCTGGGCAAGCGCCTCGCCGACACGAGCAGCTACCGACCGGGACTGACCGATTCCCTCTCGCAGGCCAACCTGCAGCAGCTGGTGAATGAGGTGGCGGACATCCATACGGCCGACGTGAACGTGTATGACCTCACGGGCAACCTGCAGGTTTCCTCGGAAGACAAGGTGTACAAACAAGGCGTGCTGAGCACGCAGATGCATCCCCGGGCCTTCTACCACCTCTCGCGCCTCCGGGAGGTGCAGTACGTGCAAAAAGAGCAACTGAGCTCCCTGACCTACCAGAGCATCTACCAGGCCGTGCGCGACCGACAGGGACGAGTGATCTACTACCTCAACATACCTTATTTCTCTTCGCAGATCGACCTGAAGCAGGAGATCTCCAACTTCCTCGTGACCATCATCAACCTCAATGCATTCATTTTCCTCATCGCCGGCATCATCGCGCTCTTCATCACCAACAAGATCACGCGTACCTTCTCGGTGATCGGGGAGAAGATGCGCGCCATCACCCTGGGCCGCACGAATGAAGAGATCGAGTGGACGCGCAACGACGAGATCGGCGACCTCGTGAAGCAATACAACAAGATGGTGCACCAGCTCGAAGCGAGTGCCGATGCGCTTGCGCGCAGCGAACGCGAAGGTGCCTGGCGCGAGATGGCCCGGCAGGTGGCCCACGAGATCAAGAACCCGCTGACGCCAATGAAGCTCAGTATCCAGTACCTGCAGCGGGCCATCGAGAACAACTCGGGAAATGTGAAGGAGCTGACGGCCAGCGTGGCCAACACCCTGATCGAGCAGATCGACCACCTCTCGAAGATCGCGGCCGATTTTTCGCAGTTTGCCAACATCGGCAACCGCAAGATCGAGCTCGTGGACCTGCACCAGGTGATCGGCATCCTCGTGGACCTCTACAGCTCCAACCCGAAGGTGGAGATCGAATGGCAGCATCCCCCCGGCAGCGTGGTGATGAAGGCCGACAAGACCCATATGAACCGCGTGTTCACCAACCTGCTGGCCAATGCCGTGGATGCCTGCGCCGGAAACGAGGTCTGCGCCATCCGCATCGAGGAAGAGCAGGAAGACCACCGCATCCTCATCCGCATCACCGACAACGGCGAAGGCATCCCCGCAGAGATGCGCTCGAAGATCTTCACCCCTAATTTCACCACCAAGACCTCCGGCACCGGACTGGGACTGGCTATGTGCAAGAACATCGTGGAACAATCCGGCGGCAATATCTGGTTCGAAACCGAAGAGGGCAGGGGCACGACGTTTTTTGTGGAGCTGCCAGTGATCGGATGAGTGTTCGGGTTTGCGCGTTCGCGAGTTTGCGAGTTGGGTTTAAAAGTTCAAGAGTTCAAAAGTTCAAAAGTTGCGGCATGGTTGAGTGGCAAGCGCTACTCATCGCTCCATTTACTCCATGCATTCGTGGCTCAATACACACTCTGTGCGCCTCTGTGTCTCTGAGTCTCTGTGGTTCAAAAAACCAAGAACCTTCGTGCTTCTTCGTGGCCTTGGTGTATTGGTGGTTAAAAAAGTGAGCGCAGCGAACATCATATCCCTTTCAGCCGCTGCACTTCGGCGAGGTAGTGCTCAAACTCTTTCAGGGAAAACGAGCTCAGGTTGCGTGCAGCCGTGAGCCCGCCCTTCTGGCCTACGAGGACGCCGTACTTGATGTTGTGGAATTCGTCGATGGTATGCGCATCGGGGTTGATAGAGAGGGGAACGCCCTTCTCCATCGCATAGTTTACCCAGCGCCAGTCGATGTCGAGGCGGGAAGGGGAGGCGTTGATCTCAATGGCCACGTGGTGGTCGGCGCAGGCGTCGATGATGGCTTTGTGGTCGACCGGGTAGCCCTTGCGGCGCAGGAGGAGGCGGCCCGTCATGTGGCCGAGGATGGTGGTGTAGGGATTGGTGATGGCGCCCAGGAGGCGCTTCATGGCCTTCTCCTCATCCATATCGAGGTTGCTGTGCACCGAGGTGATCACAAGGTCAAAGGAGGCGAGGATCTTGTTCTCGTAGTCGAGCGCGCCATCGTTGAGGATATCGCACTCGATGCTTTTGAAGATCCGGAAGGGCGCGTACTTCGCATTCAGCTCATCGATGTGCCGATGCTGCTCGCGGATGCGTTTTTCATCAAGGCCGTTGGCATAGAAGGCGGCCTTCGAGTGGTCGGAGAGCACGAGGTATTCGAAGCCGAGGGCGATGAGCGACTGCACCATCTCCTCGATCGGATGACCGCCATCGCTCCAGTTGGAATGCGAATGGATCAGGCCCCGGATGCTGCCTGTAGTGACCAGGTCTTCGTTGGCATAGGGCTTCAGCAACACTTCGGGTGTGTCGCGCTGGAAGGGCGGGATGTAGGGGAGTCCGGATGCCGAGAAGAGTGCTTCCTCATCGGCTGCGTTCTTGCCGTAGCCGGCCTGCTCCCAGGCATCCAGGAAGGCCGGGTCGCAGCTGGTCTCGAACAGGGTTTGCGTGAAGGCCTCGGCGGT
>CBHWDR010000097.1:0-8490 GCA_966112575.1 uncultured Chitinophagales bacterium | reverse complement strand
TGCCGTACATCACGAATGTTCACGAACTCGTAACATTTACCGACCCATTGCGTTAAAGGATTAGCCCATCTTTGCGGCGACAATTTTTTCTCATGTGCATGTTCTCCCCGCTGTCTTTACAGTGGGGACACTTTTTTAAAGACGTCTGATCGCTGATCTTCATGCCTCTTTTCTTTTTCTAATCTGCGTAATCCTTCTCTCTGCGAAATCCCCATAACGAAAAGACCGCCGTAGAAACGGCGGTCGGCACAAGAGGATCTATCTAACTTTTACTGCGGGAAGCGGGTCCATCCTTTCCACCAGGTCGACTCGGCACCTGCGGGCGCCACGGCTCCGCGGAAGGTGACGGTGGTGAAGAAAGCGTTCTGGAGTTTCGGATCGGTGAAGTTGCCACCGCTTACGATCGGCGCATAACCATTGCTGCCGGCGAAGGGCGTCGGATCCGGGTTCTGATAGTTGAACGGCTGGATCAGTTTCGCATCCGTATTGTTGGTGAGGATGGTATTCCCGAAATAAGCATTGGTGAACCAGGTATTCAATGCGGTCTCGGTCATGCCCGTGGGCGCTGAAGCGCTGCCAGCGTAACGCACGGGCTTCGCACTGCCGGCGATCGTGGTATACCGAACACGCAGGCTGCTGTCGTTGATATTCAGATCAACCGGCGTACCGGTGCGGGCGTCGATGAACAACCCGTCGGGCCAGCCCAGGAAAACGGAGTTGTAGATCGAAAGCGACGAGTTGCGACGGAGCTGGGCGCCACCTGCCGAATAGTAGGCATTGCCGATATTGTTCACCGTAGTACGCGGACCGATAGCCGTGATGTTGCTGAAGATCGCGCTGGTCTTGGGCGCCGCCGTGGTGCCGCTGGCATTGTTGTCGCTTTCAAATGCTTCGGAAGAAGAGATATCGGCAATCGAAGAATCGCGGATGATCAGACCGAACTGTACGCGTCCGCTGTAGCCGTTATCGGTATCGAAATCATCATCCTGGGTCTTCCAGGTCACGAGGTATTTCGCATTCACCGTGCCGCCGAACCACTCGATGGCATCATCCTTCGCATATACGATCTGTACGTGGTCGATCTGCGTGCCGCTGCCGACCGCTGCAAGTGTAAGCGAGTTGATCTCCTTGTCGGGCTGGAAAGCATAACCGGCATACTCGATGCGCACATAGCTCAGCACACCCGAGTTGTCATTGTCCACCGGTGCGGCCGCCACCGCATCACCGGAGCCGGCCAGGCCGTCGCCATTCGCATTGTCGATGCCACCTTCCACCTGGAAGAGGCCCTGGATACCATTGAAGCTCGTATTGATCGGGGCCTTGCCACAGATCACGATACCACCCCAGTCGCCCGATTGCGGGTTGGGAGAAGCTGACGTGAATACGATGGGCTGGTCGGCTGTACCCTGCGCCATCAGCTTCGATCCCCGCGTGATCACCAGCGCCGCCACGTCGGAACCATTATACGAACCCTTGATGGTGGTTCCCGGCTGCACGGTCATGGTGTGGTTGCCCACCATATACACCAGTCCCTTCAGGATATAAGTATTGCCGGAGCGAAGCGTGGTATCGGCATTGATGCGGCCCTGGAGGATAATCGTCTGGCCGGTGCTGCCCGAGCCGCCGCCATTGATGATGATCACTTCTTTTTCACCGTCGGATTCGATCTTCCGGCAGCCAGTGGCGATCAGGGCGGAAAGCACAGCGAGATAAATAAGGCGCGTTTTCATTTCTTGATTGGTATTTAAATGCGTTAGAGGATCGAGTAATTGAAGGTGAGGCTGAACGTGGTCCCGAACCGGCGCGTAAAGCGATAAGCATCCGCTCCTTTATCGAGATCAGTTTCTTTGACCGGGTTTGCATTCTGATAGAAATACTGCGTCCGGTTGAGGATGTCCGATACATTCAGGCGGAGTTCTGATCTGTCGTTGAAGAGCTTTTTCGTTATCTGGAAATCCAGCAGCGGACGGGAAGCTTCATAGATATCCGGCGAGCCGGCACCGCTGGAGATATCGCCCACGAGGTAGATGCGCTTGCCGATCTGGTTGAAAAGCACCGTTGCCGTTACACCCCTTTGCTGCCAGTCGTAAAGCAGGCCCAGGTTCACGAGGTAGGGCGACTGTCCCTGGAGCGGACGATCGATGTTCAGTGCGCTATCCCTGATACGGCTTTTGATATAGGCGAAATTTCCCTGGAAGGTGAAGTTCTTCAACCCTGTAGCGAAGTCCAGTTTTTTGCGAAAGTCCAGCTCGGCGCCATAGGAGTAGGCTTTTTCGGGGTTCTGGAATGTGAAGGTCGAAGCGCCGCCCGAGCCTTCGTTGAAGACCTGCTCTATGGGGTCCTTGAATCGCTTATAGAACGCGCCTAGCGTAAGCACGTCACCTGCGCGGGGGTAGAGTTCATACCGCAGGTCAGCGTTGGTGACCTTGGTGCGCTTGAGGTCAGGCTTGCCCTGCACCGAAGCATTGAGCTCGAAATCGTAGAGGTTAAGGGCGCTCAGTTCGCGTAGCTCCGGGCGGATCACGGTTTGCGAGCCGGAGATCCGCAGGTTCGAGCGACTGTTGATTTTATAAGTCGCATTCAAACCGGGGAGATAATCGGTCACCCGGGTATGGGTATGACGCGGATCCCAGGTTTTGACACTGCCCACCAGCTGGTCATAATCCTCCACGCGCAGTCCCCATACCAGGCGAAAGCGATCGGAAAGCTGGTTATCGAACTGCAGGAAACCGGCGTTGAGAATGGTGTTGGCCATGTAGCGAAAGGTGTTGCCCTTGATGGCATCGAAGCCGAATTTGTTCTCGGCAGCGCTTCCAAAATGCTGCGGCGCGAAGATCTGGTCGGCTGGAAGCTCCTTGATCCGCTGGTCCTGGCCTGCATAATAAATCGCAAAAAGCTTGGCATCGTAGAGGCGATCCTTTACCTGGAACATGTAGCCACCCTTCACGGTCTGCTTCTGTCCAAAGGCATCGAAGCCATAGGCCAGGTCGCCGCCCGCGGTGTAGATATAATCGCTCAGGTTCTGGAAAATGCGGCTGCCGCTTTGTTGCGACAGGGTGTTGGACACCAGCACGCGGTAGGGATCCGCAGGATTCACTTTCGTATACAGGATCCGGCGCTGGTCGGGCACATAGCCATCCAAAATGTTGAAGGAGCCGTACCAGTTCAGCTTCAGGTCTGTAGCCACCGTATGCTGACCCGCGAGCTGCGTGGTAAAGAACGTATTCTGACGGAAAGAGAATTCACTACCGGTTACGATCGAGTCGGTGCGGTTCCGATCCAGGCCATTCCGGCTCGTCACCGAGTTGGAAGAATTGACGTTGATGATCGACTTCAGTGAGATGCGGTTCCGCTGGTTAAGCACCATGGACACGCTGCCCAGGGCGCCCAGGGATACATCCTGCGCGTAACGACGGTCGTTGAAGCTTGTATTCTGGCTGAACACGCCGTTGGATAACGAGTTCTGTTGGTTCAGCAGGTCGAGGTTACGGTTGTTCTTCGTATAGATCACACCGGCCGTTCCGCCGATCGTTTTGCCGAAGAGTTTTGTGCTGAAACCGCCATTGGCCTGGAAGGACACATTCATCGGCGCATTAGCCACTTCGGGAGCCCAGGCATTGCGCATCGTACGGCCCAGGGCGGTCTTACGCCCGGAGGACGAGGTATCGAATTCCGACTTGGTGGTGTACCCCGATGGCAGACCGCGGGTGCCATCATCGATGCCCAGCCAGTCCCACTTGCCACCCTTGTCTTTCAGAAAATCACGTCCGATCGTCTGTGAGTTGAAGCCCGTGCCCACTTGCAGGTTAAAAAAACCCTTCGTGGGGATATCCTTCGTGTTCACCTGGATGAGGCCACCCGCCCACTCACCCGGGTACTCGGGCACAAAGGCTTTGTTGATGACGATGTTGTCGATCATCGGCGCGGGAATGAGGTCGAAAGAAAAAGTCTTGCGATCGGGCTCCGTAGAAGAGAGCAGGATGCCGTTGAGCATGGCCTGGTTGTAGCGGTCGGCAAGGCCGCGCACCACAATGAAGCGGCCCTCTTGGATGGAAGCGCCGGGCGTGCGCTTGAGCACTTCTCCCGTGTTGCGGTCGGGCGAGCGGCGGATCGATTCGGCCGAGATCACGGACGCTACCGTGTTGGTGTTTTTCTGGAACTGCAACAGCGAGTTGACCGATTCGCGGCGTTGCGTGGTGCGGGTGGTGATCACCACGCCGGCTTCTTCTTTCGGCTGGCTTTTCATCGTTACATTCAGCTCGGTGGAAGCAGCGGTAAACTCCACATCGGAGATCACCTTGGTTTCGTATCCAATGATGGAGAAGGTCAGTTCATACCGGCTGCCGCGGTTGAGCGAAAGCTGATAAGTACCATCCGAGGCCGACCGTGCGCCGTTGCCGCCCTTGATCTGGATCGTCACGCCCGGAAGCGGCTCGTTCTTTTCATTGGTCACCTTGCCGGTCAGCTTGCCCGACTGTGCCTGGACGATGAAGAGGAAGAAACAGAAACTAACGGACAACAGGGTTCGCAAACGCATTCGGTAATCTTTGCTGCAAAGGACGAGCGGCCATGTTACCGGGGGATTACCGGGACGTTAACGATGCATGAAGGGAATGTTAGCGCAATGTTACCCCGGTCAGAAGCGCAACTGCAGGCGCAGGGTGAACACGTTGTCGTCGAGGTCGCTCGTAAACCCTGCCACCGGCACTCGCTCATTTACGGGCATGGCATAATAAGCCGTAAGCTTCACATGATCGTGGAGGTACCGGTTGACGCCCACACCCCAGGTATCGAAACGGATATCGCCCTCGCCCAGGTTGGAGCCGGCAAACGAAGCGGCCTTCACCTCGCGGTTTGGATCATACCAGTCGTACTTCACCATCAGCTCCCAGTCCTTGTTGCCGATGTTCTGGAGAAGGTAGAAGAAGGCGCCGTCGAAGGGACGCACGTAGTTGGCTCCTTCGGGTTGCCGCCCGGGGTTAACGGTAGACGTGAGTGTACCCGACTGGGTGCCGCGCCAGTATTCTCCGCGCAGTTCGGTCTTGCCCCAGCCATGCTTCCAGGCCACCTGCACATCGGCACCGTAATAACGGCGGGGCGCTTTCCGCCCGAGGTTGGCATCATTCGAATCAACGAGAAAACGGACGGGGCCGGATTTCGACAGGGAATAGCTGTATTTGCTGCCCTGCCGCCAGCCACCATATAATAAGGAGAGGCCTGCTCCCACCGTAATGTGCTTCGCCACTTCGTAGCTTTTCATTGTGAAACGGCTGATCAGGTCCTTATACGAATCGAAGTCGGCCGTGCCGGAGAGGCCCTGGCCATTGAACGCACCGATATCGAATTTGAAAAGAGGCTTGTGATTATGCCGGTTACGGGATTCGTAAGAGGCCATGGCGCCGAGGTCGCGCTCGGTGGGCATGAGGATTTGCGACATCCGTCCGCGCTCGGGGGTTTCGCGATAAGCCGAAGAGAGGTTGACCTCGTAACCGAAGGGGCGGGCGAAGAGGCCCGCGGTGAGTGACAGCTTTTCCCCTTTAGCTTCATAAAGCCGCAGGAACATGTCGCGTACCAGCACGGCCCTTTCCGTGGCGTCGATCTGGAAGGTGAAGAGTGCTAGGGGGAAGTCCTTGCCTTTGGCGGGAAGGATGTAGTCGATCTTCACCCGGGCGCGACGGAGCATGAATCGGTTGTTGCTGGCCGGCTGGAAATTGCCGCCTTCGTAGGAAGGCGCCCCCTTGGAACCGGCCACCTGGTATTGCGCCTGCATGTAACCGGTAAAGCGCAGGTTCTCGAGGCGCTTCAGGATGGGGCGGACCGTGTCGCGGATGAATAACGTGGAATCATAGTCGGCCAGGTTGCGCTGGGCAGTAGCCGTTAGCGAGCAAACAATTACCAGCGTGCTGAAAATCAGCAGTTTATGAGCTCGCTTACAAAACATGGCCAAAGTTAGCACGGTTTATGAATCGCTTAGTGCGCAGGCTATATTATCTAATTATTAATTCTCCCGCACGCCTTCCGAAGGCAATAATTGAACCTAACTTCGCCCCCAATTTAAAGTCACAACTATGAACATCTTCGCCAAGCTGCTCGCTCCCAAGAACAAGATCTTCTATGAGCTCTTTGAAAAAAGTGCCGACAATGTGAAGCAAATGGGAACCCTGCTTGCCCAGGTCATCGCGGAGCCCGATTTCGACAAACGCCAGGCGGTGATCTCGCAGATGGAAGACGTGGAGCATGCCAATGACGAGCTCACCCACCTGCTCTTTACGGAGCTGGGTCGCAACTTCATCACTCCTTTCGACCGCGAAGACATCCACTACCTGGCCACTGCTCTTGATGATGTAGCCGATTATATCTATGCCACGGCGAAGAAGATCAATTTCTACCGGGTCAACCCCAACGATATCGGCATGCAGAAGCTGGCCGAGATCATCGTGCAGAGCTGCAAGGAAGTGCGTAAGGCCGTTGGTGAGCTCCGCAATATGAAGAACATGCGCCTTATCACCGAGTCGCTGGTACGGATCAACTCGCTGGAGAACGAAGCCGACGACATCTTCGATATGAGCATAGAGCGCCTCTTTGCCACCGAGCCGGATGCTAAGGAAGTGATCAAGAAGCGCGAGATCTACCAGGTGATGGAAACCGCTACCGACAAGTGCGAAGATGCCGCCAACGTGATCGAGTCGATCATTGTGAAGTATGCCTGATCAATTAGCTGATGTGATAATTAGCTAATGAGCTAATGAAGTCCAGCAACCATCATGATCAACTTTAATCAAAAGATGACCGCATTAGCTAATTAGCTAATTCGCTAATTAACTCATTCCAACTATGACCCTCATCGTTATCATCATCGCCCTCGCGCTGATCTTCGACTATATCAATGGCTTCCATGACGCTGCGAACTCCATTGCCACGATCGTATCCACTAAAGTGCTTACGCCTTTCCAGGCGGTGATCTGGGCGGCCCTGTTCAACTTCGCCGCTTTCTTCATTTTCAAGGACCACGGGGTGGCCAATACGGTTTCCAAGACCGTGCACGTGGATGTGCTTACCGGGCGGATCGGGATGCTCATCATCCTTTCGGGACTTGTAGCCGCCATCGCCTGGAACCTCTTCACCTGGTGGTTCGGCATCCCCTCTTCCTCCTCGCATACCCTGATCGGGGGATTTGCCGGCGCGGCCATCGCGCACGCGGGCTTCGGTTCGGTCAACTCCGACATCATCCTTCGCACCGCGGCCTTCATCTTTGTAGCGCCCGTGGTTGGCGGACTGATCGCCTTTATCATCTCGCTCTGGTTCCTCCTTTCGTTCCGGAAAGACCTCCTGCCCAAGATCGTCAGCATCCTGATCCTCGGCTCCATCGTCTGGTTCTTGTCCACCGCCCTCGAGTTCGACCGGGCAGTGCTGGCAAAGAATACCCGGTACGATTCCTATTTAGCCCAGGTCGTCTTCTACACCAAGAACTTCAAGTGGATCCTGCTGGCCCTCATCCTGGGCACGCTGGCGGTGTTCACCTTCTGGCTCAATACCCTGAACGCCTACCGATCGAATGTCTGGTTCAAGAAGCTGCAGCTGATCTCCTCGGCCGCCTTTTCCATCGGCCATGGCGGCAACGACGCGCAGAAAGTCATGGGTATCATCACGGCCGCGCTGATCGCCAACGGCACGATCACCGATTTCCACCAGATGCCTACCTGGGTGCCCCTGGCCTGCTACGGCGCCATCGGCCTCGGAACGATGAGCGGCGGCTGGAAGATCGTGAAGACCATGGGTACGCGGATCACCAAGGTGACGCCTTTCGAAGGCGTGGCCGCGGAGACGGCAGGTGCGGTGACCCTCTTTGTTACCGAAGCCCTGAAGATCCCCGTGAGCACCACCCATACCATCACCGGCGCCATCATGGGCGTAGGAGCCACGAAGCGGCTTTCGGCGGTGCGGTGGGGCGTTACCATCAACCTGCTCTGGGCCTGGATCCTGACCATTCCCATCAGTGCCCTGCTCGCTGCGGGAATTTATTTTATCGTGCGGCTTTTCTGATGGCGTAATTTTCCGAGTTTTGCCGCCATAACATACGAATGAATGGCTAAAATTCTGGTGACCGGCGGTTGTGGATACATAGGCTCGCATACGATCGTCGACCTGATGGAGAACGGTTATGAAGTGATCAGCGTTGACGACAACTCGAGGTCAACGGCTTCCGTACTGAAAGGCGTGGAAAAGATCACCGGCAAGCCGGTCAAGAACTACAAGGTCGACCTCTGCAATTACGATGATACCTACGCGATCTTCCAGGAGAACGAGGATATCAAAGGCATTATTCATTTCGCGGCCTTCAAGGCCGTGGGTGAATCGGTGGAGAAGCCCCTAATGTATTTCGAGAACAACCTCACTTCCCTGATCAACCTGCTCAAGTGCGTGCAGGATTTCAGCACACCCTGGTTCGTTTTCTCTTCCTCCTGCACCGTTTACGGCGAGCCGGAGCAG
>CBHWDR010000096.1:0-8501 GCA_966112575.1 uncultured Chitinophagales bacterium | reverse complement strand
ACGAGGGAAAGCCCCTCTGTGCTCGTCACCTGCGTGAGCGCAGCCTGCTGCTCCGCTTCCGACTCCCGCACGAAAAGCTTCGCCTGCTGAAGGGCTGCACGGCGCTTGTCGAGCACCAGGTTCTGCACCGGCAGGGCAAGACCCACATAACTCATCCGCCCCCTTGTTTCTTCCGGGTTGAGCCGGTCGCCCAGTTGCTGCTCAACGCCTGCATATACGTCGATGCCATACCAGGTCGGGATCTTCAGCTCCGTACCGCTGACATCGTAGTAGTTGGTGCCGTCGAAGATCTTGTCGTTCTTCTGGTAGCGCAGCGAAGGGTCGAAAGCGCCGCGGCCGGCCAGCACGTTCGCCCGGGCGATACGTACGCCGATCTGCGCCTGGCGCACCACCGGGTGAAACTGCCGCACCACTGAGAGGAATGCTTCTTCAGTGAATTCCTGCTGCGCACGGCCGGCCGTTGCCGCAAACAGGAAGATCAGGATCGGGATCAATCGCTTCATTTCTTCGCTTCTTCTTTGGTGGTTTTATAGTAATCGGGCGGGAAGGAGTTGATGTTCCGCCAGAGCTCATACCATACCGGTACGTCCTTGAGCAGGGCGATGCCATTGGCCCCGGTGCCCATCTTCAGTTCGGGCGGCCAGTTGCGGAAACTGCGGTCTTCACGCACCAGCACCTTGAATTTTCCGTTCGGTCCCACTTCACTCTCCACTGCGGAAACCACACCACCGAAGGTGCCGTAACTCGCCTGCGGCCAGCCGCTGAAAACGATGGCCGGGAAGCCATCGAATACGAAGCGCACTTTCTGTCCGAGTGATACCAGGGGCAGATCCACCGGACGCACATAGAGCTCTACGGCATAGTCCACCTGGTCGGGAACGATATGCACCAGCATCTCCCCTTCCTTGAGGATCTCGCCGATGCCCGAAGTGCGCGCCTGCACGATCTGGCCGCTCTGTGGCGCGATGACGTAGTACATGCCGTTGCGGATCGAATAGCTCGCATACTGGTTCTCCAGCTTGGCGATGTCGCCCTGGCTGCTGGCTACCTGTGACAGGGAGCCGAAGCGATCGCTCTCCGCTTTCGACATCTTCTCGGTGTACTCCTGCTGCACTGCGCTGAACTCGATCTGGGTGATGGTGAACTCCTGCTTTGTGGCCAGCCACTTGTTCTCGGCGCTGATCTTCTTGGCCAGTGCATTCTGGAAGACCTGGTTGCGGGATTCAAGCTGCGCCACCGATATCAGTCCGCTGTCGAGCAGCTGGCGGCCCCGGTTATACTGGATCGTATAGATCTTGGATTCATTCATGGCGGCGACCATGTCCATACTGTCGGCCTGGGCTTTCACCCGGAGTTGCTGCAGCTTGTTGCGCAGCTGTTCGATCTTGGCCGTGAGTGCGCCCTGGAGGGCATTGATCTGGTCGCCGGTGGCCGAGATCTTGCCCTGGTAGTATTGCACCGTCGCCTGCTTGGCCGTGATCTGCTCCTGCGTGCGCTGGAGGAGCTTGGGGTCGAGGTAGTCGGGCTTTACTTCCGAGAGCATGACGATGGTGTCGCCCTTCTTCACGTAATCGCCTTCCTTCACGTACCACTTGTCTACGCGGCCCGCGATGATGGTATTGATCTGCTGCGGACGCTGCTCCTGCTTCAGAGCCGTCACCGAGCCACGGGCGCGGATGTTCTGGGTCCAGGGCAGGAAGAGCACGATGGCACAAAGGAGCAGGAGGATAAAGAACCAGCGGCGGACCATGCTCTTCCGGCCGTGGCGGTAAATATGCAGATAGCTGTGAAATGGCGTTTGCATCTTCGTTTAGTTGATGGATCAGAGTTGAATGTTTCGATCGGCACGCGCGATGTAGCGTTCGTCATTGGTGGCCACGATCACCGTGGTGTCGGCGAGTCCGAGCAACAGGGACTGTATGCCTTCCCGATAGCCGTCCTCGATGCCGCGCCAGGGCTCCTCCATCAGCAGGAGCCGTGGCTTGTGGGCCAGGGCCCGCACGATCAGGATCTTCTGCACCACGTTGCCGGGAAGGCGCATGCCCGTCGGGTCCAGCAGGGTATCAAAACCCTGGGGCACGGTCTGCAGGAACCGGTCGAGACCCGTCTGCTGCACCAGGCTATTCACATAGGCCACATCCACGTCCCTTCCCATGGTGAGATTTTCCCAGAGCGTTCCGTTGAAGATGTTCTCCTGCAGGAAGAAGATGCCCGTTTTCTGCCGCAGCGAGGTGATGTTGTAATTGGCCAGCGGCACGTCGTTGAACATAAGCGAGCCTTCAACTTCGCGGAACACGCCGGTCAGCACTTTCAGCAGCGTGGACTTGCCGTTGCCGTCCTTGCCGCTGATGCATGCCTTCTCGCCGTTCTCGATGCGGAAGCTGAGGTTCCGGATCACGGGCCGGTCGTCGTACCCGAATGTGAGGTTCTCCGCCCGGATGCTCATGCCGCCCTCGCCACCGAGCAGGTAGGTGCCGCTGCCTTCCACCGGCTTATCGGTGAGCTTCGACACTTTCTCCACGGCCGTCAGCGTATCATACACCGAATCGAGGTTAACGATGATCTTCTCGATCGAGTTGATCACGGTGATGATGATGATCTCGGCGGCTACGAACTGACCGATATTGATTTGCGTGTCGAGCAGCAGGATCACGCCAACGATCAGCATCGAGGCCGTGATCAGCACTTTGAACGCCACCAGCGTGCGGTACTGCGTGAGCAGGATCTTGAAATGCTGGGTCCGCGCAAACAGGTAGCTGGTGGTCTTCTCATCGGCCTTTCGCAGGTGCAGGCCGGTGGCCGCTGCGAACTTGAACGACTTCACCAGTCGCGCCATCTCCTCGAACCAGCCGGCCACGGCGTACTTGTAGGTGCTTTCGGCGAGGCTGCTCTGCATGCCTCCGCGGGCGGTGGCATAGAGGATCCCCCAAAGCAGGAGCACGAGGATGATCCCGAAAAGGATGAAGGCCGGGTGATAGAAGGAAAGCAGGATGAGCCCGAAAAGGATCTGGATCATCGCCGTAGGCAGGTCGAGGAGGAGCTTGGAGATGCTCTTCTGAAGCGACACGGTGTCGAAGAAGCGGTTCACCAGTTCGGGGAGATAATAGCTGTCGACTTTCCGGAGGTCGAGGTTAGGAATGCGGTCGGCGAATGCATAGGCATAACGGACGAAGATGCGCTGCTGGATCTTCTCGATGATCTTCATCTGGCCGATCTGCAGGAGGCCTACGATCAGCACACCGGTAACGATGAGCGAGATCAGCACCACCAGCGACGCAGAGAGCGTGCCGGCCAGGATAAAGCCGATGATGGACTGGATGCCTACGGGCAGCGAGAGCTGGATCAGGCCGTTGAAGATCGCGTAGAAATAGATCGAGCTGATGTCGGACTTCTCTTCCCGTACGAGGTTCCAGATACGGGCAACGGGACGAACAGTTGATTCCATGAAATGGGTATTAGCGTCAGTGTTTGGGGACAGGCGTGCGGCACACCTTGCCGATACAGGGGGGCCTGCGAACACCGGGCTAAGCGATAGCCGGCTTCGGATCAGGCAATAGAGAGGATTCCGTGGTCGGGGGGCGGGGAAAAGGACTCGAGGTAAGGCGCAGGCAGGGAGGAGGCGCGCTGCGGGTCGGGGTATTCAGAACGGGCATCCGCCAGCGTCAGCACGGGAGGATGGACAATGATGGCCTTGGCCGCCTTGTTCTCCTTGCTCTTGCTGTCATCCGGCTTGTCTTCATCGATCCAGGAGGAAACCGGGTTGGATCCGTCGATGAAGAGGTTCCATACCGGGGCGACCTGGATGAAGAGGATGAGGAAGAAAGCTATGGCGATGACCTTTTTCATTGCTGCGCAAAAAAACGAACCCGCGGGGATACCAACTCGTTAAATCTTTGTTTTTACAACCAGCGGTTGTAAGCTAAACAAACAAGGGGTGGATTGGTTGAAAAGAAATTGCCGGTCATTTGACCGGCAATCCATAAAAATATTATCTCGCAAAAGCCTGATTCTCACATTCACCACTGCCCATTGCCTATTGCCTACTTCAGCTTCACCACCCGAACGGCCACCGGGCCTTTCTGGCCTGGCTCGGTCTCGAACTGGATGCGGTCGCCTTCGTTGAGACGCTCGTTGAGCTGGTTCTCGTGGAAGAAGATGCTCTCGCCCGAACGGCTGTCGCGGATAAAGCCGAAGCCCTTGGCGGGGTTGAAGAAATTGACCACACCGGTGCGGATCGCCTCTTCCGGCTCTTCGTTGCGGCCCTTGGGCACGCCGATCTCGATCTCTTCCAGCGACACCTCGCGGCGCTTCGTGGGATCGGGAGGCGTGGAGGTGATATTGCCATTCTCGTCGATATAGGCCATCATATCGTCAAGCGATTTTCCCGATTTTGCATTGGCCTTACGCTCCTGCATTTTCTCCTGCTTTTCCTGGCGCTGTTTCAGCCTTTGCTTTTCTTTTTCACGCTTGTTGAACGACTGACCTGATTTCGACATATTGGTATCTGTTTTTAGTTATAAAAGTTACGCAAAGTGAATGCCACCCGCGCTGTTTAGGACGATTTACCAGCGATTTTTATTGCGCCCGCTTTTGCGGAAGGGCGAAAAATCACGGACCTGCTTTTCTTTAGGACGGGCCTCTACCACATTGATGGGGCGGTTGTCGATCGGACGTTGGTTCAGCTCGGCGATCGCCTTGGTGGCAGCCTCGTCGTCCGTCATCTCCACGAAGCCGAAGCCACGGCTCCGACCGGTCATGCGGTCCATCACGATCTTGGCGTCGCGCACCTCGCCGAAAGGAGCGAAAATATCACGGAGTTCCTGGTCCCCGATCGCAAAACTTAAATTGGAAACGAAAATATTCATGATTCCGAATGTTCTTTTAGGATAAAACCGGCCTAAAAACGGGCCTGTCAACGCGGCGAAGGTAGGCTTTCTTGGGCGAACCTCCGGAATCAGCGATCGCTTCCGGCGCTTCCCGCTCATTAGCAAGGAGTTAAATTGGTTCACCGCGTCGGGACCAGGACCTGTTCGCTTTGCACCAGGGCCTGCAGCCGCTCGCTCAGCGATTGGATGCGCAGGCTCAGCTCATCGGAGGTCCGGCTCTCGCGGTAGAGGCTTTCCACCTCGCGGAGCGAGGTCTCGATCTCGGCCAGGTTGACTTGGCGGCCCAGCAGCTTCGATTCCATCAGCACGGCCCGGACCAGCCGGTAGTTCTCGTCATATACCTGCTGGTAGTCGGCGAACAGCTTTTGCAAAACCCCGGCGATCTCCTTGGCGCCCCGGATACCGTCGGCCGGGTACACGAGGGGCCGCGCCCGGAACTCCTCCATCCGGAACGGGTCGAGGTGCAGGAGGAGGATCTCTTCCGCCGTCTGGCTGCGCAGAGCGGCGCGGGTAAGATCCGGCCGCGCCAGGAGCGCGAAGTCGATCGCATATTCCCGAAGGTCGAAGCCCAGCTCCCGCAGCCGCGAAGCCAGCCGCTCGATATGCCCGGTAAACAACTGGTTGGCCGTGTTCAGCTGCTCATATTGGCGGAAGTACCGCGACACGGAGCGGGCGAAGGAATCGACGTCGTCCCGGGTGATGTGCTTCTCCTGGATCGCCAGGTTGCCCACGAGCGAAAGTATGGCCGGCAGCACCTGCCCTGTCAGGCTGGTGGTCACGCTCACCGGCGGGCCGGTACCGAATAGCAGGGTCGTAAGGATGCCTGTGAACTTCTGTGGCTGTACGGTCCGCGTCTTCGCCAGCAGGGGCTGCAGGGCATTGCGGATCTCGGTATCCAGCCGGAAGCCGAGCGCCGGAGAAGCGGGGTTGTTGAAAGACGCGATCTTGACCCGGTAAGCCTCCTTGCGCAGGAAGGCGGAAAGGGCATTGTGCGAATTGATCGCCGCATCGAGAAAGAAAACGGTGGCGGCGAAGGAAGGATGCAATTTTACGGCAGGCACCGTATCTGCCCCTCCCCCGCCCACACACTTCACGGGCGCTTTGCCATGAACGGAAAGCGTCCATCCCATCACCACGATCCATCGAAACACACATACCATCACCACCGCTTTACAGGAATAAAATTGTGGCATGGCGAGGGCGAGGCAAGGGGAAAAACACCGGTACGCACTGCGATTTTCCTCCCTTCGTTCCCGTGTTTCGCTCTTCGGGTCAGCGCTCGGGCACCGCGCCGCGCACCACTTCGTAGAGCCGGTCCACGAAGGCCGGGTATTCCACGAACGTATCGGGCTTCACCAGGTAATGCGTGGCGCCCAGGGCAAGGCAGCGCTGGATGATCACCGGCGTGGAGGAAGTGGAGGTGATGATGAGGGGCAGATGTGCATATTCAGGGCTGGCCCGGATCTCGGCAATAATGTCGTAGCCGTTCTTGCCGGGCATGTTCAGATCGGAAAGGATCAGGTCCGGGTGCTTGCCCGGATGCTTCTGCAGCCACTCGAACAACTCATTGCCGTTGCGCAGCACGGAAAGGATCTCGAACTGCCCGTTCGCGGCAAATCCCTCCCGCATGAAGTACTGCTCATCCTCATCATTCTCTACGATCAGTATGGAATAGGACTGCTTCATGCTGTTTGTGTATCGGATTGTTCATCGTGGATGGTAAAGTAGAAGGTCGTGCCCTTGCCCGGCTCCGACTCGGGCCAGATGCGGCCGCGATGCCGGTCAACGATCTTCTTGCAGATCGCCAGGCCGATGCCCGTGCCCGGGTACTCGTTGCGGGTATGGAGCCGACGGAAGATCTCGAACACTTTCGGCATATCCGATTTGTCGATGCCGATACCATTGTCGGCGATCGCGAACTTGACCGTGCCATCATCCTCACGGAAGCAGCGTACATGGATCCGGGGCTGATCGTTGCTTGTGAACTTGAGCGCATTGCTCAGCAGGTTCTGCACCACCTGTACCAGCTGGATCGGGTCGCCGTGAACGGTTTCCACTTCGCTTTCAATAGTGATCTCGGCATCCGAAGCTTCGATGGCCGAGCGGAGGTTCTGCAAGGCCCGGTTGAACAGGTCGGCCACGGGCACCTGGTCGTCGACCATCTCGCCGCGACTGAGCTGCGAATAATGCAGCAGGTTCTGGATCAGCTCCCGCATGCGGTTGGAAGCCGTGATGCTTTTGCGGATATACCCGTGCAGGGTCTCTTCTTCGCGGGGCAGCTTCATCTCGATCAGCTGCAGGAAGCTCTTGATGGTGCGGATCGGCTCCTGGAGGTCGTGCGAAACGATCGACGTGAACTGCTCCAGTTCCTCATTGGCAAAGGTGAGCCGGGAATTGGTGCTGCGCAATTGCTCGGTGAGCATGCGGTAGCGCTCGTAGCTCTCACGGAGCGCCTGCTCGGAAAGCTTTCGTTCCGTCAGGTCGCGGGTTACTTTCGAATAGCCGATCAGGTTGCCTTCGGCATTGTGCACCGCCGTGATCACCACGCTGGCCCAGAAACGGCTCCCGTCCTTGCGCAGTCGCCAGCCTTCTTCCTCGTACTTGCCTTCTTCGCGCGCAACGCGCAGCTCGTGTACCGGCTTGCCGTTGATGATGTCTTCTTCGGGATAGAAGATCGAAAAATATTTGCCGATGATCTCTTTGGCTTCATAACCCTTCATGCGTTTGGCGCCTTCGTTCCAGCTTACGATCCGACCTTTCTCATCCATCATGAAAATGCCGTAGTCGGTCACCTGCGCAACGAGCAAGCGGTACCGCTCTTCATTCTGGCGCAGCTCTTCCACTTCCGTTTTGCGATCGGTCAGGTCCCGCGTCACCTTGGAGAAACCGATCAGCTGGTTCTGGGTATTGTAAAGCGCCGTGATCACCACATTGGCCCAGAAAACGGAGCCGTTCTTCTTAACGCGCCAGCCTTCTTCTTCATACTTGCCCGTTTCCACGGCGATCTTCAGTTCCCGCTCGGGCTTTTTCGATTCCAGGTCTTCGGAGGTGTAGAAGGTTGAGAAGTGGCGGCCGATGATCTCGTTGGCCCGGTAGCCCTTGGTGCGCTGCGCCCCGTCGTTCCAGGTCATGATGTGGCCCTGGCTGTCGAGCATGAAAATGGCATAATCGCGCACCCCTTCCACCATCAGGCGAAAGCGCTCTTCCCGTTCCCGCAGCTCCAGTTCCTTTTTCTTCCGGTCGGATACGTCGCGCAGCAGGCAAATGAAGCCGCCGTTCTCGCCGGCCATCAGGGTCAGGGTAACCTCTCCCCAGAAACGGGTGCCGTCGGCGCGATAGCGCCAGCCTTCGGTCACCAGGCGCTGCTGCCGTACGGCCTGCTGCAGTTCATAATCCATTTTGATGAGATCGCCGCCCGGGGCATATAGGCGGGAATAGGAAGTGTGAAGCAGGTCATCGACCGTGCAATCGAGCAACTCAAGGGCGGCCGGATTGGCATACTGGACATAACCATCTCCATTGAGCCACAATAGGGCATCACTGAGGCCTTCGATCAAAGCCTGACAATCTATGTTCATGGTCAAGGGTGTGTTGGGTTCCGTTGTCATTCCGAAG
>CBHWDR010000095.1:0-8550 GCA_966112575.1 uncultured Chitinophagales bacterium | reverse complement strand
GATCAGAAGTCAGCGATCTTACCATCGGCCGAGCACGGTCACGCCGCCTTTTACCTTCTGGTTCATCTTCACCTCGATCTTGGCGTCAAGGGGAAGGAGGAGATCAACGCGGGAGCCGAACTTGATGAAGCCCATCTCGCCGCCCATTTCCACTTTGTCGCCGGGCTTGAGGTAGTTCACGATCCGCTTCGCCAGGGCACCGGCGATCTGCTTCACGAGCATTTCTTTGCCATGCTGCCGGTAGACCACCGAATGGCGCTCGTTCTCCGTAGAGGACTTGGGATGCCAGGCTACGAGGTATTTACCGGGATGATATTGACTGTAAAGCACTTCCCCGCTGACAGGGTTGCGGTTCACGTGCACATTGAGCGGACTCATAAAGATCGAGAGCTGCAGGCGCTTGCCCTGGAAATATTCATCGGCCTCCACTTCTTCGATCACCACCACCTTGCCATCGCAGGGCGCTACGATAATGTCTTCCCCGGCAGCATGGTCGCGGGTGGGAATGCGGAAGAAGGACAGAATAAAGATCAGCAGGCCTACGATGCCCAGGGCCACGATCCAGCCCACGATAGGAAAGCGCGGCATGATCAGCAGCACCGACAGCAGCACAACCACCGCCGCGATCACGGTACTGATGAGGATGGTCCGGAAGCCTTCTTTGTGTATACGCATGGGCCAAAAATAAGGAGCAAAGAGCAGATGAGTGATGAGTGATTAGTAATCAGTGGTCAAACCGGGCACATAATCTTCATGGAAAGGCCTACTCATCATTTCATGACTCATCTACACTGATCACTCATCATTGATCACTCATCAACTCCGGGCGGTACTCGAAATGCATCGTATCATAATGATACCATCGTCCGCCCCAGATAAAGCCGTGTCTTTCGAAAATCGCCACGACCTCCGCGGGGATGCGGTTACGGTACGTGAGCGCCACATCTTCCGTTGTACAGGCGCAGTCCCATTGCCAGTAATGCGAATAGGCGGTGTTGATATCGATGGTCATGCCGAAGGAATGAAGGCTGAGCCGCGTGGTGCCCTTGATGAAGCGCCAGTTGAAGGTGCCGCCGATCTTTCGGACATAGTCGGTGAAGGCCGGGAGGGCATCAAGTTCCGCGGAGATCTTCTGCAGCTGCCGGTCAACGCCGTTGATCTTCGTCACCAGCAGCTTCTGCCCGATGGTCTTCGGGCACCAGGTGATCTCCACCAGGTTACTGCGCACCTCATCTTTCGTAGCGCCGTATATCTTTTTGAAGAAGGCCTCGTTCCGGATCCGTCCCGGATCTTCATTCCGGGCGATCGAAACCGGGATGGGTCCTTTACGATAGGGGAAATGGAACTGGTCCTCGATATCCGGACTGTCGAGCAGTTGCTGGAAACGCTTCACTTTCCCGTCGTCATAGAGCAGGGAACTGCTATCCTCGAAATAGATCCGGTTGTTGCGGAAGGAACGGACCTGGGGATAGGCCTTCATCAACCGGCGTACCGCTGCAGGAACACTATCGGCCGCTTTACGCCCGGTACCGGGTGATGCGTTCGACTGACCCTTGCAGGCAAGCACAGAAAGCAGGAACAGGGCGAGGGCGATCCGGTACATGCGTTCAAGATACTGGTTCCGCACTAACTTTAATCCATGTCGGGAAACCTAGCTGCATTAGCCAACAGCCGTCGTTTTTTTGAATCGGGCGCCACGAAGCCCTATGCTTTCCGGAAGCAGCAGCTCGAGCGCCTGCGCACCGCCATCCGCAACCGGGAGCAGGCGATCCAGGATGCGCTTTATGCCGATCTGAAGAAAAGCCCGGAGGAAGCCTGGATCACCGAGACGGGCTTTGTGCTGGCCGAGATCCGGCATACGCTGAACCACCTGCAGAAGTGGATGAAGCCGGAACGGGTTGGCACCAACCTCCTCAACCTCCCCAGCCGCAGCTTCATCTACCGCGAGCCGTTGGGCCTGGTCCTGATCATCGCGCCCTGGAACTATCCATTTCAACTGCTGTTGGCGCCCCTCGTCGGCGCCCTTGCCGCGGGCAACTGCGTCGTACTCAAGCCGAGCGAGTTCGCGCCGGCCACTGCAGCCATTCTCCGCGCCATCATCACCGAGGTTTTCCCGCCGGAGCAGGTACTCCTCGTGGAAGGCGACGGAGCCACGGTGGTGCCCGATCTGATGAAGCATTTCCGGTTCAATCATGTGTTCTACACCGGCAGCACAGCCGTAGGCAGGAGCATCTATCAGCTGGCAGCCGATCAACTCGTTCCGGTAACCCTGGAGCTGGGCGGGAAGAGCCCCTGCGTGGTCACGCAACATGCCAATCTTCATGTGGCGGCGAAGCGGATCGCGGTGACGAAGTTCTCTAACGCGGGACAGATGTGCGTGGCCCCCGACTACCTGCTGGTGCATCGTTCGGTGAAAGAGGAGCTCGTACAGGAACTGAAGCGCGTGATCGTGGCCTTCTTTGACGAGGATCCTTCCAATAGCTATCATTTCGGCAAGATCATCAACGCCAGGCATTTTCAGCGCCTGCGACGTTTCCTCGATGAAGGCACCATTCTTCATGGAGGAAGGAACAGCGAGGACAAGCTGTACATCGAGCCTACGCTGGTGGGGGATATTGCACCGGATATGGCCGTGATGGGCGAAGAGATCTTCGGCCCGGTCTTGCCCATCCTGGCGTATGAGACCAAGGAGGAAGCCCTGGCCCTGATCCGCAGGAATCCCGACCCGCTGGCTTTCTACCTGTTTACCAATAACAAGGAAGAAGAGCGCTGGTGGATCGATGCCCTGCCCTTCGGTGGCGGCTGCATCAACAATGCTTCCTGGCACCTCACCAATTTCAACCTGCCCTTCGGCGGCCGTGGCAACTCGGGCATCGGCGCCTATCACGGCAAGTTCTCCTTCGACCTCTTCTCCCATGCGAAGTCGGTCATGAAAACACCCACCTGGTTCGACCCCAAAATGAAATACCCGCCCTTCAAGGGCAAACTGGGCTTGTTCAAGAAAATCCTGAGGTAAGCGTACAATACCCAATTCCTGATACCGAATTCCCACTACCCTATTACCATAATACCCAAACTCCATGCACCTTCTCCTCCTCCACGGCGCCATCGGCAGCGCGGCACAGCTGACCCCGCTGGCAGAAGTCCTGAAAAGCCGGTATCACGTTCATGTGCTCGAATTTCCCGGCCATGGCGGCACGGAAGGCGACACGTTCTCCATCCCGCATTTCGCCGATTTTGTTTCCGGCTATTGCGATGAACAGGGGCTGGACAAGGTCGGCATCTTCGGCTACAGCATGGGTGGGTATGTGGCGCTCTACCTGGCGCAGCAGCGTCCGGCGCTGGTGGCGCAGGTGGTGACCCTGGCGACCAAGTTTCATTGGGACCCTGCGATCGCGGAGCGGGAAAAGAAAATGCTGCAGCCGGCGGTGATCGAAGAGAAGCTGCCCGCTTTCGCAAAGACCCTTGCCGAACGGCATGCCCCCGGGGATTGGAAGCAGGTGCTGGCCCGCACGGCGCAGATGCTCGAAGGCCTTGGGGCAGACAATGCGTTGAAGCCAGAGGATTATGCAGGAATCGCCACACCCACGCTGCTCCTGTTGGGCGACCGGGACCGGATGGTGACGCTGGAGGAAACAGTGGCCGTTTATAATGCCCTGCCCCAGGCAGAGCTGGGTGTATTGCCCGGCACCGGTCACCCGATCGAATCGGTACAACCGCAACTGCTGGCCGGTTTTATAGAACGATTCATCGGCTGATCAAAGTGAAACGGGGCGGCGCATGAGCCAGTCGTTCTGCAGGTCGTTGCCCAGGAGGAAATCACTGTCGGCAAACTTCTCGAAGCCCCAGCGCCGGTAGAAGTCGATGGCCCGTTCATTCTTCTCCCAAACGCCCAGCCACACCCAGTCCTTATTCAGCTCTTTGGCTACGTCGATGCTTTTCTGCATCAGGGCCGCGCCCACACCCTTGCCGATAAACGCGCTGCAGGCGTAGAGGCGGGCGATCTCGAGGGCCTGCTGCCGGTGCAGGGCAGCGGGCAGCTGCCCATCGCGCAATTTGAGATAGCCGGCTAATTCCTCCCCTTCGTAAGCCAGGTAAAAGTGGTTTTCTTTCCGGCCCACTTCCAGCATGAGTTTACCCTTGGTAAACTGCTCGCCGAGGAATTTGCGCATGTCCTCCTCCTTGTTGGAAGCGGCGAAGGTGTCGTAGAAGGTGCGGTGGCTCAGGTCGGCGATCATTACCGCATCCTCGATCCCCGCCGCCCGGATGTGCAAAGGCATGCTGCAAGTTAGTCGGATTTTGAATGAAGCCAGAACGGGAGACGAGAGACGTGAGACGAGAGACGTGAGACCGGAACATGGCCTCTGGTTGTCCAAATCAAAAAATCTCCAAATCCTTAAATCCAGAAATCCCAATACCCAATACCTTAATACCCCAATACCTTAATACCCCAATCCCTAATACCTTAATACCTTCACCCCATGACCGATGAACAGTACATGCGCCAGGCCCTGGTACAGGCGCAGCAGGCTTTTGAGGAAGAAGAAGTGCCGGTGGGCGCCGTGGTGGTGCTCAACAACCGCATCATTGCAAGGGGGTACAACCAGGTGGAGAAGCTCAACGACCCCACGGCCCATGCCGAGATCATCGCGCTGACCTCGGCATTCAACCACCTGGGCAGCAAGTACCTGCCCGAGGCTACGCTCTATGTGACGGTAGAACCCTGCCTCATGTGCGCCGGCGCGCTCTACTGGAGCAAGATCGGCCGGATCGTTTTTGGCGCTTCGGACCCCAAAAATGGTTACCAGCATATTACCCGCGACGTATCTCCGTTCCATCCGAAGACCGTGCTCGAACATGGTGTCCTGGGTGAGGAATGCGCCGAGCTGATGAAAGCCTTCTTCCGCCAGCGGCGGTAACAGAAGCTGGCCCATCCATTGCCCACTGCCCATTGCCTACTGCCTTTCGAAACCCGGAAAGAATTCCGTCCTGCGCGGGCCGAATCCATCCTTCCTCGATAAATTTGTAGTATTCGGATACGATAGACAGTAAACCTTAAAACAGACTTGTTATGGCATTTACCCTTCCTCCCCTTCCTTATGCACCTGAAGCGCTCGAGCCGCACATCGATGCGCAGACCATGCAGATCCACCACGGCAAACACCACCAGGCCTACGTCGATAACCTCAACAAGGCGATCGCGGGCACGGAACACGAAAATAAATCCATCGAAGAGCTGGTGGCCAAGGCCGGCAGCATTTCCCCCGCTGTTCGCAACAATGGCGGCGGTCACTGGAACCACAGCTTTTTCTGGGAGTTGCTCAGCCCCAACGGCGGACAGCCCACCGGTGAGCTGGCAGAAGCGATCAACAGCACCTTCGGCTCCCTCGATGCACTGAAGGAAAAAGTAAATGCCGCAGGCGCCACGCGTTTCGGCAGCGGCTGGGCATGGCTGATCGTAAAGGATGGCAAGCTCGAAGTGACCTCCACACCCAACCAGGACAACCCCCTGATGGAAGTAGCGGAGGTCAAAGGCACGCCCATCCTCGGTATCGATGTTTGGGAACATGCTTATTACCTCAAGTACCAGAACCGCCGTCCCGAATACCTGACGCATATCTGGAATGTGATCAACTGGAACAAGGTGGCCGAGCATTACAGCAAGGCGAAATAAGATTCCGGAATTATTGACTTTGATCAAGAGCAGCCTTCGGGCTGCTTTTTTCATGGGAATTTACTTAGAGGTTTTCCTAAGTGCATACCCGTAGATATAGAAAAAACATAATGTCTTCGTCGAAAAGTCAGCTAAATTCTTAAGGCCTCGTCCTTATTTTATGTAGGCAAGCAAATGATAGGGCTTAAGGGTTTACTTCCACCCACGGGTAAAGAACCTTAGCGCCCTGCCGCAAGCCCGTCATCATCCATCAAAAATCAACCAATCTGACTATGGAACCCATCTCCATCCTCATCACCGACGACCACAAGCTCGTTCGGGAAGCCTGGACCACCATTCTGAACAACGACCCCCGTTTTAACGTGATCGCCGAAGCAGGCAGCGCCGAAGAAGCCCTCGAGCTGGCCCGTACCCTGCGCCCGCGGATCGTGATCATGGACATCAACCTGCCCGGCATGAACGGCATCGAAGTCATTCCGATGATCCGCAAATATTCGCCCGGAACCCGTATCCTGGGTGTTTCACTGCACACGCAGCCTACCTATGCCCGCCGCATGATCCAGCAGGGCGCGCATGGCTATGTAACCAAGAGCTCTTCCCGCGAAGAGATGTTCAACGCCCTGCTGCAGATCAACCAAAGCAAGACCTACCTCTGCGAGGAGATCAAGAATATCATTTCGGAACAAATGATCAATGGCGAAGAAAACACGGGCATCAACAACCTCTCGCCCCGTGAGCTCGAGATCATCCGCTTCATCCGCGACGGCTTCTCTTCCCGCGAGATCGCCGAGCAGCTTTATCTCGCCGTGAAAACGGTGGAAGTGCACCGTTACAACATCCTCCGCAAGCTTAACCTGAAGAACGCAGCCGCGCTGGTGAACTACATCAACGCGCAGCCGGAGTTCTGCTAGTAGTGAGTGGGCAATAGGCAGTAGGCAATGGTGAAAAGGCAATGGTCAATGACTGCCTTTTCACTATTCATTTAGCATATTATATGTAGTCTGGGTTATATAAGCACCTCGAATGGAGCGCAAGCCTGCAAGGCAACATTCACAATGACGCGTTCAATGTGTGGGTGACGCAAAATGGGGTGGAAAGGGATATGTCGGTACGCTTCGATACTGCGGGTGTCCAGATGGAAGGCGCCATCGCTTATACGCCGCTGAAAACCCTTCATCACGAACTCGGCCTTGCACTTGGAGCTTCTGATCCTCAACGCCATGGATTGTCTTCCTGAACTAGCGCATTCACCATTGCCTACTGCCCAGTGCCCATTGCCTACCGCCCACTACGGCACCGGGTCGTAACCATGCCCGCCCCAGGGATGGCACCGCGCGATGCGGCGGGCCGAGAGCCACAGGCCCTTGAAGATCCCGTGCTTTTTAAACGCCTCCAGCGCATAATGGGAACAGGTGGGCGTAAAGCGGCACTTGGGACCTAATAGTGGCGAGATGGTCCACTGGTAGAGCTTGATCAGCGCGATGAAGGGAAAGGCCAGGATTCTAAGCAGGGTTTTCATGCTGTGCCGATTTTTTGATCAGCCGACCGAGGATGGCGCCGACCGATGCATGGATGAGGGAGAAATCCGGGAGTTTGTTCTCGGTATAAGTAAGAAAGAGATGCAGGCTCTGGCCACACTGCTCCATGGCCGCCATGATCTCCGTCTTCTGCAGGCGATAAGCCTCGCGCAGGAGGCGCTTGACCCGGTTTCGGTCCACGGCTCTCTTGAAGAAACGCTTGCTGACGGTTACCCCCACGCGCACCGGCTGCTCTTCTGCCGGCACGAAACGAAAGGAAGCCCGCACGGGAGGAACGCCAAAGCGCTGCCCCGCAGCGAAGATCGCATCGATCTGCCGCTTGCTCTTGAGGCGCTCCTGTTTGGGGAAACCCAGTTTCTTCGTCATAACCCAAAATAAAAAAACCCCGACGGCTAGGCCAGGGTTCCATAAATTCTTTCCGGTAGCTGGATTTGGGTCGCCCGGAAGGGGACCGTCATCAACAGGTGCGGATCTTATTTCAGCTTCTTCTCGTCGCTGACCGTCAGCTTATGACGACCCTTGGCACGGCGGCTGGCCAGGACCTTGCGGCCATTAGCGGATTGCATGCGCTTACGGAATCCGTGAACAGTCTTACGGCGGCGGCGATGGGGTTGGAATGTACGTTTCATGATCTGATTAGTTTTTTCACTTTTTAGAAATCGTCCCGGGAGAACGGAACTGGGTTTCAATTTCCATCAGGTCACCACACCCGCTGGTTTTGTGAAAGGAGTGCAAAGGTAAGGATCCCGGCGCAGAAAAGGAACCGGAGGGCCGGTTTATTTTTTCCGAAGGTCCGTTAAAACGCTGGCCCGATGCGGTTTCAGCCCCTCAGAGGTCGGCATGCCGCGATTCCACCGGGCTTCCATAGAAGATCGAGGCCCGGGCATTGAAGTCCTCGGTGGCATCGGTGGTATAGAAGGCCCGTACGCCGCCTTTGCTGATGCGGCCCTCGATCTCGGGGTGCCGCCCGAGGTAATCCTCCAGGCTCTGCGCCACGATCTCGCCCTGGGAGAGCACGCGCACCCCCGCGGGAGCTGCCGCTTCGATCTTTTCGCGCAGGAGCGGGTAATGCGTGCAGGCCAGAACCACCTTGTCGGTGCGCCTTCCCTCGACCTCGATGAAGGCGGGCTCGATCTCGGTGCGGATCGCCGCATCCTCGACGATCTCGCCGCGCATCGCCGCCTCGGCCAGGGGCGCGAGTTCCGACGAACCCACCAGGCGGACGTGACAGCTCTGGGCAAATTGGCGGATGAGGTCGCGCGTGTAGTCGCGCTTCATCGTGCCCGGTGTCGCCAGCACGCCGATGACGCCGCTCTTCGTCGTCTCCGCCGCCGGTTT
>CBHWDR010000094.1:0-8561 GCA_966112575.1 uncultured Chitinophagales bacterium | reverse complement strand
TAGGTGAAGCGGAGTTAAGAGAAAAAAGAGGGAAGGTCTGCCTTTGGCAGACGGCGGAGGAGCTTTGAAGAGGAGAAGAATTGGGCCTCGCTGTTTTCTGATCTCATCTTCGCACAACAGCATCGTTCATAGGTTCAGGAAGTGAAGACAGGAACCAACAGCTTCTCCTCTTTTCCGCTTTCAACAAGAGCAGGCGAAGCGCCGCTCAAACCCGCTAAAATTTGATCGTCACCTTCTTCTTCTTTTCCTTTTTCTTCCACTTTGGGCCTTCCTTGAGGAGGCGGATGGCTTCTTCGTCGCACTTCTCGCAGAGCGACTTGGCCACTTTGATGTTTACGGGTTCGCCCTGACTGTTGACGTCGAAGGAGAGGACCACCTCACCGCGCTGGGTTTTGTCGCGGATGTCATCGGGCATACGGAGGTTTTCAGCCACGTACTCGTCGAATCGGTAGGCATATTCGGCGCCTTCCAGCGTGTCGACCTTTCCTTGGGGCCTTGCCAGCTTCTTGCGGTCGATGCCCTTGCCCATGACCACTACCTCATCCAGGGAAAGCTTCTCTTCCTGCAGCACCACGTCGAAGTTGCGAACTGTATCAGATATCTTGCCTTTCAGTGCCGTCGCGGGCTGAATGTAGCCAAGAGAATCGTAGCGTTTGTTCAGTTCCGCAACCGACACGGTGGTGGTAGCCGAAGCAACCGGGGCCGGAGCAGTGAAGTTGCGGCTGGCACGCTCCTTTTCGTTGGAGTAGGCAACATTATTATTGCGGGCAATGTTCGCATTATTCAGCATCGGCCCGGAGCGCCTGTAGATATTGCGGTTGAGGGCCACGTCATTATTGGTCCAGCGGGAATTCGGGGTCGTATCGGCCAGGAGGATTATGGGCTCCCGGGCCTGCACCGGCACTGCAGCGGTCATTTCCGGAAGGGGCTCATTCGATCCCGCCTTCACCGGCTGAGCCGGGGCCTGGGCATTGGTGGCCGGGGCTATGGCAGCAGGGAGCGAAAGGCTATCCTTGACCCGGCCGGTTTCCGTAACGGACTTTGTGTCTTTTGCCGGTGCGGGTGCTGCGGACGTCCGCTGGTCGGAATAGGACTCGTTCTTCAGTCCGGAAGGTGTGTTGCGGAAGGCGAACCAGCCGGCGCCAGCCAGTACGAGGATGGCCGCTGCGGCGCGCAGCCAGGGCGAGCGCAGGAAGACCAGTCCGCCGCTGGGACGCTCTTCTTTCGCCGGGAATAGCCGCTCGCGGAGGGCGGTGACGTCAGCCGCAGGTGTGGGCGTAAAGGCATAGCCATCGAGGGCGTCGGCAAGGAAGGGGTCGTCCAGGGCCGCTTTCTCAAGGGCATGCCGCTCCGCAGGCGACATCAGCCCCCGGTGGTACCGCTCGATGTCGGCGGCCGAAAAGGCGTTATTTCCTGAGGATGGGTTCATGTTCGATGGCGGTTTGGGTTTTCGGGTTGTCCATACAAAGCTTCAGGTTCCTCCTTCCGTTCTGGATATAGCTGCGCACTTTATTCCATTCGAGCCCGGTTGTTTCCGCGATCTCGTTGTAGCACCTGCCCTGCAGGTAAAACAGGTCGATCGCCTGTTTCTGCTCTGCGGGCAACTGCCCCAGGCAGTATTCCAGTTTCCGGAAATTCTCTTCTTTGTCCAATTCACCGTTCAGATGCAGGTTTTCTTCCGATTGCATATGGTCGGCGTCATATTCTACCGTTAAACTCCTTTTTTCGGAGCGGAGGCGCATCAGCGCATGGTTCTTTGCCAGGGTATAGAGCCAAGATTTGAAGTTCTCGACCTCGTGCTTCCGCAGCTTCACCACCAGTTCCTCGTAGATGTTCATCACGGCGTCCTGGGCATTTTCCGGCTGTTTGAGGTACTTGAGGCAGACGCCGTAAACCAGGTCCATGTAACGCTGGTAAAGCTGCCCCACCAGAGTGGCATCGCCGGTCTTTTTGTAGTCCGCGACCAGCTCGGCATCAGAGGCGCCGCCGGAGGATATGTTCTTGAGGAAAGCCAAGGTCCCGAAAATAAGAAGAAAAAAATTCTGCCCCGGCCGTATGCAAACTGTTAAAACCGGGCATCACATCAAATGAGGCCAGGCTGTGAAACAGAATGCCTTTATCCCTCAAACAGGCTGCTATGAAGAACATGCAACTCCACATCGATTCGCCCTGCCAGGAAAACTGGGCGGCCATGACCCCTGAAGGGCAGGGGCGGTTTTGCGCTTCCTGTTCCAAGACCGTGGTCGATTTCACAGCGATGAGCGACAGGGAGGTGATGGCTTATTTCCAAAACCGCAAAGGGGAGGTCTGCGGGCGATTCTACAACGACCAGCTCAACCGGCCAATCCTTCCCGAAAGACCGGGATCGCGCATTCCGAATCTCCTCTTCCGTTATACCTGGCCGGCTTTCGTGCTCTTCCTGAAATCCTGTACCGATCCCGGGCGGCAGGGGCAAATGCTGGGTGACATCGCCGTCCGCAAGGTCCCGGAAGCTCCGCCGGTAGCCGGCGGCATCCGGGCCTCTTACGTCGACTCCCTGCGCCTCGATCAGCCTACTTTGCTCGAATACTTGGGGCTGGAGCAGGCCGGATCCTTTCGCACTTTAGGCTTCGTGAGCCCGATGATCGTGGAAGACAGTGCCCGCAAGCCGGAAACACCGGCCGGCCTGCCCGATGAGCGGCAGCTGGTCATCGGCGACACGGTCAGCACCGAGGGTGCGTCATGTACGCTGCCCGAGGATACCACAGCGAAGGCCATGGATACCGTAACGGTGATCGCGTATCCCACCACCCGGATGGGCAAGCTTGCCATGGGATCCGTTTCCACGGTAAAGCAGGAAACGCTCGCTGCGCCCATACTTCTGCAGCCCCTCAACCAGACCAATTCAGCATCCATGCACGTCTTTCCCAATCCTGTTGCCCCCGGCGGACTGCTTACCGTTTCCTTTGACGAAGAAGGGCAGATGCCCCGCGGGGTGGAACTCTATTCGATCAGCGGCGCCCGGGTGCTTTCCGTGCAGCAGCCGGAAGGCATGGAAGCTACCGTTTTCAACCTGCGTATTCCTTCCCAGCTGGCGGCCGGCACCTATATACTGCGGCTTTCGCATCCGGGTTGGAAGTCGGTGGTTAGTCAAAAGATCATTATACAATAAATTATTTATATGCGAACGATCCAGCTCCAGATCCCCGAACCCTGCCACGAGAACTGGAATGCCATGACGCCGGTGGAGAAGGGACGCTTTTGTTCGTCCTGCGAGAAGACGGTGATCGATCTGTCGGGCAAGAGCGATGCGCAGATCATCCAGTTCTTCAAACGGAAGCCGGAGCACGTCTGCGGCCACCTGCATGCCGACCAGCTCAACCGCGACCTTGTAGCAGAGCCGAAGCGGATCCCCTGGTTGCGCTACCTCTTTACCATCACCATCCCGACCTGGTTCTTTGTGCAGCGCGCCGAAGCGCAGGGCCGGGTGCGTCCGGTCATTGAATCCCGTGATACCACGGGGAAGACGCCGTTGGAGAAAAGCGAAACTGAAGTTCTCGTCCTCGGCGGCCTCATAAGTGCGCCCGTAAAGATCTTCGAAGGGCAGGTGAGCGATGAACAAGGTGCACCCATCGCATTTGCTTCGGTAACCGTGAAGGGCAGGAGCCAGGGCACGATGACCGACAGCGCCGGCAGGTTCCGGCTCTCCTGGTCGGGTGGCGGCCGCCCCACGCTCATCTTTTCATCAGTTGGTTATTCCACAGTGGAGCGAAAGCTGACCTCGGATTCCACGTCGGTTACCCTTGCGCGGGCGGGTGAACTACTCGAAGGCGCGGTGGTAGTGGTCCGAACGACAAAACGAAAGAAGAATAAAAAAGAGAATCAATCCACATCCCCGGCTTGTGAGCCCTCATCGCTTCGTGTGTATCCCAACCCGGTTGCATCGGCCGCCTCCTTCCAGATCGATGGAAGCAAACTGCCATCCGGTGAATATGAACTGGCCCTGCTGGGCATCAGTGGAAATCTGGTTCGACAGCGGATCGTTGTTATCCAAGCCAAAGCCGCGATACTCACTGAGCCAGCTACCGGATTAACGCCCGGCACCTACGTGGTCCGCCTCGTACACAAAAAAACCCATACAGCCTATTCGGAGAAGATCATTGTGCAATAGAATCTCACCCCAATTCCCAATACCTCAATACCCCAATACCATAATACCTTAATCCCCCACCACCTACCGATACCCCGGATGAAACTGCTCCAGGGTTTTCCGGAGGAACTCGCGGTCGAGGTGGGTATAGATCTCGGTGGTGGTGATGCTTTCGTGGCCCAGCATTTCCTGTACGGCGCGCAGGTCGGCGCCGCCTTCCACGAGATGGGTGGCAAAAGAATGGCGGAAAGTATGCGGGGAGATGGTTTTTTTGATCCCGGCTTTTTTCACCAGGTCCTTGATGATGTAAAAGATCATCACCCGCGTGAGGCGTTTGCCCCGCCGGTTGAGGAACACGATGTCTTCTTCGCCCTTCTGCACCGGCTGGTGCACGCGTACCGTGTTGCGGTAGATGTTCAGGTATTTGATCGCATCGCGCCCGATCGGGATGAGGCGCTCCTTGTTGCCCTTGCCGATCACGCGCACGAAACCCACATCCAGGTATAGTTGCGAGAGCTTCAGCTCCACCAGCTCCGTCACCCGGAGCCCGCAGCTGTAAAGGGTTTCGAGGATCGCTTTGTTACGCGTGCCTTCCGGTGTGCTCAGGTCGATCTCCGCCAGGATGGATTCGATCTCTTCAAAGGACAGAACATCCGGCAGGGCGCGTTTTGTCTTCGGGGCTTCCAGCAGGGCCGTAGGATCCACTTTCGTTACATCTTCCAGCAGACAGTATTTATAGAATGTCTTGATGCCGGAAATGATCCGCGATTGGGACGTGGCCGTCATCCCCAGCTCGGCGATCCATTGCACGAAGCGCTGCAGGTCGGCCAGCTCGATCTCGGCCGGATTTTTCATCGTACCCATCGACTGCAGGAAGGACGTGAGCTTGTCCACGTCGGCGAGGTAGGCCGTCACGGAGTGGGGCGACAGCGACCGCTCCAGTTGCAGGTAGGCTTTGAATCCTTTCTTGTACGGCTCCCACATAAGACGTGCAAGGTACAACATGGAATAAAGCCTATCTTCAGGGGAAGCCCTTCCGATGTCGAAACTGATGAAGCAATTCCATGAGCGCCTGGCGCGGCAACGGCCGCTGCTCCGGCGTTTCCTTACCAGGCTGGAGGCGCGTCCGCCGAAAGACCTGGATGCCCTGCTGGCTTCGATCGAGCCCGCTGTTTGGGCCGAGACCGATTGCCTTTCCTGTTCCAACTGCTGCCGCACCATGTCGCCCACGTATACCGACCGCGATATCCGGCGGATCTCCCGTCACCTGAAGATGAGCGAAGAGCAGTTCCAGGCCCGGTGGCTTTACCGCAACCGGGAAGGCGACTGGATGAACCGCCAGCAACCCTGTCCCTTCCTGGACCTGCAAACGAATCGCTGTTCGATCTACGCGCTCCGGCCTTCCGATTGCGCCGGTTTTCCTCACCTCGTGAAAAAGCCGGCCCGCGCCTACCTGCATGTGCACCACCAGAACGTGCAGCATTGTCCGGCCACCCTTCGCATGGTGGAAAAGCTGATGGAGCGGCTGAACACACCCGCTCAGTTATAAACATCCTCGATAAAAAAGTATTCGATCTTTTCGCCACGGATGGTGATCGAAAGAATGTCCAGCCGGAAATCCCGGAAATGCGGATACTGGCGGAGGTAGGCGGCAGCGGCGCGGAAGAGGTGTTGCACCTTGGCGCGATTGACGGCCAGCTCCGGGTTGCCGTACTGGGTGGAGCTGCGCGTTTTCACTTCCACGAAATGCGGCTTGCCATTTTTTTCAGCAACGAGATCCACTTCGCAATGCCCGCAACGCCAGTTGCGGTGCAGGATCCGAAATCCTCTCTCAATGAGGAAGGCCGCTGCCAGTTCCTCGCCCCGCGCACCCAGTTCCTGTTGTATGGCCATGACTCTATCTTTGTGCGCAAATTGATCGAAGATGGAAACCTGGCAAGGGGGAAAAAAACTGAAAGGAGTGGTGCAAAACTACGCGTGGGGTGGAAAAAATTTCTTATCGGAGTTGTTGGGAAGGGACAATGCCGAAGGCAAGCCGGAGGCGGAATACTGGCTGGGTGCCCATCCGAATCATTCGGCTAAGCTGGATGGTGAATCGATCACGCTGGCCGAATGGATCAGCCGGGAAGGCGAAGCGGCAGTGGGCGCAGCCTGGATGAAGTTTGGCGGGCTGCCTTACCTGATGAAGGTCCTGGACGTGCGCCAGATGCTTTCCATCCAGGTGCATCCCGACAAGACTTCGGCCATCGAAGGCTACGAGCGGGAGGACCGCGAAGGCATTCCCGTGTTCGCTGCCAACCGTAACTACCGCGACCGCAACCATAAACCCGAGCTGATGGCCGCCCTCAGCGATTTCTACCTCCTGCACGGATTCAAGGAGCCCGAGGCCCTGCGCCGCGTGCTGCGCATGCCCGAGTTCCGCTGGCTCATCGCCATCTTCGGTGTTGGCGATTACCGCCGGCTGTACGAGACCGTGATGCTCATGCATCCTTCCGAAGTGAAGGAACGCCTCGAGCCCCTGGTCGCACGCATTGTTCCCAAATACGAGGCGGGGGAGCTGGAAAAAGATTCCGAGGATTTCTGGGCAGCGCGTGCAGCCCTGCAGTACGGCTCGGGCGACCGCGGCATTTTTTCGATCTATTTTTTCAACCTGCTCCACCTGAAGAAAGGGGAGGGCATCTACCAGCCCGCCGGCCTTCCCCATGCCTACCTCGAAGGACAGAACGTGGAGATCATGGCCAATTCCGACAATGTGCTCCGCGCGGGCCTGACCGATAAATATGTAGATGTTCGGGAACTGCTGAAGCACGTTCGTTTCGGCGCTACCGAGCCCCGGATCATTGAGGCAGAGGACGTGGCGCATCTCGTTTACCCTTCGCCGGCCGAAGAGTTCGAATTGCACCGATACCAAATCTCCGGGGAGGAAACGATCCGGACGGCGGCGGGTGAAACCTGGCTCCTCACCGAGGGAAGCGCCGAGGTGGCGGACGGCGAAACGAAATTGTCACTGGTAAAAGGAGAAGCGCTGTTTGTCCGCCCCGGCCAGGCCTTGCGCATCCGGGGTGAAGGGGCAGAACTGTTCCGGGCCACGGTGCCCGCGCGTTGATGGCAAACCCGACCTCAACCGCCCGGATGAAGGGGCCCGCAGGTGAACTGTTAGTTTCCTGCGCATAACTCTAAGCCGCTTTCCCCTATTTTTGCCCCTGATAAACCCGAAATACGAATGAAACGCAATACGTCCCTCTATCTTTCGCTTGGCTTGCTGATCCTTGCCTGTTCGCTGTACCGTGCCCTTCCCGACCGTCCTTTTGGCTTCGCGCCCCAGTGGGCAATGGCGGTGTTCGCCGGTGCTATCATCAAGGATAAGAAATGGGCCTTCGCGCTTCCCCTGATCTCCATGCTGGTGTCGGATACGCTCTATCAACTGCTCTTCCAGAATGGCGTGGGCTCGATCTGGGGCTTCTACGGCGGCCAGTGGCTCAATTACCTGCTGTTCACCTCCATGACCGTTTTCGGACTGATGATCCGCAACAATACCACCTGGACTAAGATCGGTGCCGCCTCCCTGGCTGCCCCTTCGGCCTATTTCCTGCTGAGCAATTTCCAGGTTTGGGCTTCGCACGGCGGCTACCAGCGCCCGATGTCTTTCGACGGCCTGATGATGTGCTATGCCGACGGCCTCCCGTTCTACCAGATGAGCCTCCTGGCCACGCCGCTCTTCAGCGTCCTCCTTTTCGGAGCCTACTTCCTGGTGACGAAGAAGTCGTTGAAGCTGGCCTAGGTGATGAGTAATGAGCGATCAATGATCAGTGTGAATGAGTGACCAATGATCAATAGATTGTTTTCAGTCTGAGTCCAAATAATTACTCCCCGCAACTGCGGGGAGTTTTGTTTTGGGGACCGTTCATTTTTTTATACAAACCAGAAAAGAGCATTCATTATCCATCACTGATTCCGCACTCATCACTGATCATTGATCACTCATCTCATAGCCTTCATCCACCAACAGATCGCGGCCATCGGCGGCGGAGGTGGCGAGTTCATCGCAGCGGTTGTTGAAGGGATTATCGGCGTGGCCTTTCACCCAATGAAACCTGACCTGGTGCTGCTGGTGGAGGGCGTGGAAGCGCACCCAAAGGTCCCGGTTCTTTTTGCCGCCGGCGAAATTCGTAGCCAGCCATTTTTTCAGCCAGCCTTCTTTCACGGCCTTTACAATATACTGACTGTCGGTATAGATACTGATCGCGAGCCCGGGCCGCTTCAGCGCCTCCAGCGCGGCGATCACGCCCATGAGCTCCATGCGGTTGTTGGTCGTTCTTCGGTAGCCCTGTGATAACTCCTTTCGCTTCTCGCCAAACATGAGGATGGCGCCATACCCACCCGGCCCCGGGTTGCCCCGGGAAGAGCCGTCGGTATAAATGATGATCTCTCC
>CBHWDR010000093.1:0-8567 GCA_966112575.1 uncultured Chitinophagales bacterium | reverse complement strand
GGCATGTTTTCGCAGAACAGGATCACATCGATATGAAAGGTCCGAGTCCGCTTTTCTAATTCTTTTCGAGTCATGGTGAGATTTTTTCCAAACTTCTCACCCCTTTGCAACCGATCAGCGATCAAAACCTCAGCGATCAGCGATTTTATACCCAGTCTCTCGGGTGTAAAAACACCTCGTTGACACGGGCTTCCTCACTCCCCTCCTCCGGCCGGTAATCGTATTCAAATCGTACCGTCGGCGGGAGGCTCATCAGGATGCTTTCAATGCGGCCGTTGGTTTTCAGGCCGAAGATGGTGCCCCGGTCGTGCACGAGGTTGAATTCGGTGTAGCGGCCGCGGCGGATCTCCTGCCAGTGCTTCTGCGCCTCCGTGAACGGCTGGTTCTTGCGCTGCTCCACGATGGGTACATAGGCTTCCAGGAAGGCATCGCCACAGGCCTGGCCGAAGCGGACCCAGAAGTCGGTGTCCTGGCTGCCGTTTGCGCGCTGGTAATCGTAGAAAATGCCGCCGATGCCCCGGCGCTCGTTGTTGCGGTGCGCATTCACGAAATAGTTGTCGCAGACCTCCTTGAACTTCGGATAGAAGGTAGGATCGAATCGATCGCACACGTTCTTGTAGGTGCCATGGAAATGACGCGCATCTTCTTCAAACAGGTAGTAAGGTGTCAGGTCCGTGCCGCCGCCGAACCAGCGGTCGGCGATGGTGCCGTCTTCGCTGTAGAGCTCGAACATCCGGTAGTTGCAATGCACCGTGGGCACAAAAGGACTCATCGGGTGGATCACCAGCGAAAGGCCGCAGGCAAACCAGCGATAACCATCGATCTTCAGCTGCGTCCGCATCGCATCGGTCACATCGCCAAAAACCGCCGAGGTATTCACGCCGCCTTTTTCAAACACATCACCATTGGCGATCACGCGCGTACGCCCGCCGCCACCTTCCGGCCGCTCCCACCGGTCTTCAAAAAACTTCGCCTTCCCATCAGCCGCCTCCAGCCCAGCGCAAATGCGATCCTGGAGGGAGTGGATGTAGTCGATCCAAGTGGTTCGAATGGAGGATTGCGGAAGGTCAGTTATTGTCAGCATGAAAACCAGATTTTGGGATTGTTGGATTTTGAGATTTTTGGATTTGCTTTCAAATCTTAAAATCTCAAAATCCCCAAATCAGAAATCAATTATGCGCTATATTCTTTCACGCTCTCCACAAACGCCTTCGCATGGTCCACCGGCACATTGGGGGTGATGCCGTGGCCGAGGTTGGCGATGTAGCGCTGGGTACCAAAGCCGTCGATCATCTCCTTCACCCATTTCTTGATCTGTGGGATCGGGGCGAGGAGCTTCGAAGGGTCGAAATTACCCTGAAGGGTGATGTTGTTGCCCGTGAGCTGGCGGGCTATCTGGGGCGTTACCGACCAGTCGAGGCCGATGCCCGAGGCCGAACTCTTGCTCAGGTCTTCCAGGGCATACCAGCTGCCTTTCGGAAAGAGGATCACCGGCGCCGAAGGGCTGACGGCATCCGCGATCTGCAGCAGGTAGGGCTTTGCATAAGTATTGAAATCCTCGGGCGAGAGCGAGCCGGCCCAGGAGTCGAAGACCTGCACGGTGTCGGCACCGGATTGCGCTTGCGCTTTCAGGTAGTCGATCGTGATGTCGGTGATCTTCTGCAGCAGCGCGTGCGCCAGCTCGGGCTCCGTGTAAGCGAATTGTTTCGCCTTGTCCCAGGTCTTCGAGCCCTTGCCCTCCACCATGTAGCAGAGGATGGTCCAGGGCGCGCCGGCAAAGCCGATCAGGGGCACGCGGCCATTGAGCTCTTTTTTCGTCAGCGAAAGCGCGTCGAGCACATATTTCAGGTGATGCGCCGCATCCGCAGTATTGAGCGCATCAATGTCTTCTTTGGTTTTGATCGTCTTCGGCAGCAGGGGCCCGCGGCCTTCTTCCATGGTCACTTCCAGTCCCATGGCCTGTGGAATGACGAGGATGTCGGAGAAGATGATCGCTGCATCTACGCCTACCTGGTCCACCGGCTGGAGGGTGATCTCGGTAGCCAGCTCCGGCGTTTGCACCCGTGTGAAGAAGTCGTATTTATTGCGCAGCTTGATGTAGTCGGGCAGTTAACGGCCGGCCTGGCGCATCATCCACACGGGAGGGCGCTCCACAGATTCGCCACGCAGGGCGCGAAGAAGAAGATCGTTGTTCATATTTTAAAATAATTCAGGGCCTTGTCGAGCAGATGGTCGAGGAAAGGCTTATCGCTAATGATGATTTGCTCTTTGGTGAAGGTCTTCAGGCTGTCTGCCGTGGTAGCACCGATGGCAAAACAAACTGCGCCTTCCTTTAGTTGGTTCACGGTAAAGAAGCTGCGCACCCCGCTCGGACTGAAGAACAGCACCCCGTCGGGATCACTGTCCAGCTTAACGGGCTGCTCTTTCGTCGTATAAACCACGGCTTCCCGGAGATCGATACCCGCTTCGCGCAGCTGTTGCGGCAGTTCATCGCGCCGCTGGTCGCCGCAGAAGAAAACGAGCTGCTGCACACCTTCCGCCACGACCTTTTTTCCCAGGGAAGCCGCATCATCCGCCATCGCCACTATGCTTCCCGGGGCTTCGGGCAGGGCTTCGATCGCCTGCCGCGTTTTTCCGGAAAGACAATAGATGCGCCAGTTCAGCGGGTGGGGATTTACATAGGGATGGAGAAAGGGTTTCAGCGCTTCCACGGAGGAGGCGCTGGTAAAAGCCACATCGGTATTTTCTTTTTCAAACAGGGGCATCAGTTCCTCCCACTGTTCTTTCGTCAGGATGGGGCGGACCCGGATCATTTCCTGTATGCTTAGCGTAACATCCGCAGCTGCCGCTTTTTGCAGCAGCTCAGGCGGAAGTTGTTTGGTGCTGAGCAGCTCAGGCTTCTTCATCGGTCAGTCCTTTATTGCGCAGGCGTTCCACGATTTCCTTGCCGCCATTTTGCAGGATAGCTTCTGCCGCCCGGTAACCCAGTTCCTGGGCTTCGCTGATCTCCATCCGGTAGCCCGTCTCCGCCTTGTCTTTACCATCCGGGCTCACGATGTTTCCAAGGAAGTTGACATATTTCCTGTCCACCGTTGCCAGTCCCGATATCGGCGTGGAACAGCCACCCATCAGGGCTCTGATGAAATCGCGCTCGATCTTCGTTGCCAGGGCCGTCGGCTCATGGTTGAAGCGCGTGCAGCTTTCATAGGCGTAAGGATCATCTTTCCGGCAGGCGATCATGATCGCTCCCTGTGCGGGTGCGGGCAGCATCCAGTCGAGGTCGATCGAGTTTTCCGGACGAAGGCCAATGCGTTCCAGTCCGGCCGCTGCGAAGATGGCCCCGTGCCAATTGCTTTCTGCGAGTTTGCGCAGTCGCGTGTTGACGTTGCCCCGCAGGTTTTCGAATTGATGTTCCGGAAATCGATTCAGCCATTGGGCCCTGCGTCGGACAGAGCCGGTTGCTATGGTAAGATGCGCGTCTGTGGTCGATGGTCTGTTGTCTGTGGTCCATTCACCATTCGCAAAACCAAGCACCTCAGGTACTGTGGCGTCTTTAAATACAAGGATATCTTTATGCGAAGCCCGTTTCAGCACCGCCGCCTGGCGAATGCCTTCGGCGAGTTGCGTGGGCACGTCCTTCATGGAATGAACGGCAATGTCGATGCGGTCGTTCAGCAGTGCGGCATCAAGGGTCTTGGTGAACACGCCCGTTACCCCGAGGGCATAGAGCGGCGTCACCGTGTCGATGTCGCCTTCGCTTTTCATATATACGAGCTCGGAGGCAATGCCGGCCTTCGTGAGCAGGTCACGTACGGTTGTGGCTTGCCAAACGGCCAGTTGGCTGTCTCTCGTTCCGATGCGTAAGGTTCTCATTAGTTGTTTGAGCTGATGAACGCGCTCAGGGCTGCAAGGTACTGACAACCGCGTTCGTTTTTGATCTTGATCTGGCCGGCCGTCTCGTTCAGCACGCGCTGGATCTGGCCGTCGATCTTCTTGGGGCAGGTAGTTGTGGAAATCGCATATTGCGGGTGCGCATACAGCGCGCGCAGGGTCATTTTCAGCTGCTTCAGCATGGGCACGTGCCGGCGCATATCGCACCATTCGTCGAACTCTTCCATGAGTTCGGCAATGATGGCTTTGGCCTTGGGCACTTCCGCCAGGCGCATCTTCAGGGTCTCGTCTTTCAGTTTCGAAAGCTCGTCCACGTTCACTACGCGTACGCCGGGCAGTTCAGCCGCGGATGCTTCCACGTTATAAGGGATTGAAAGATCGATGATGAGCTTTTCACCCCTTCCCTCTAGCTGCGCTTTGCGGATCACCGGCTCGGCCGCATTGGTGGCGGTGAGGATGATGTCGGCCTTGGCGATCTCTTCTTCCAGGTCTTCATGCGTGGCCCAGCTCAGTCCCAGCTCTTCGGCCAGCTCGCGGGCTTTCTCCGGCGAACGGTTGATAAGGGTGACCTGGTTGGTATTGAGGTAGTCGACCAGGTTCTTACAGGTATTGCGCCCGATCTTGCCCACGCCCAGTAAGAGGATCTTCTTCTTGCCGGCATCCGGAACGAGGTTGCGGATGTATTGAACGGCAGCAAAGGAAACCGAGACCGTACCCCCCGAAAGCTCCGTATTATTCTTGATGAGCTTCGAGGACTGGAGCACGGAGTTTACCATGCGCTCGGTGAAAGCGCCTACAAAGCCGTGTTCCTTGGCAGTCCGGACGGCCGTTTTGATCTGGCCCACGATCTCGTAATCGCCGAGGATCTGGGAATCGAGGCCTGCGCCGACATGGAAAACATGCTGGATGGCTTCGCAGCCGTTCTTGAAATAAGCGGCATCGCGGAAGGTTTCAAAGGAACCTACGGTTTCCGAGCAAAGCAGCTCGGCGAGCTGGTAGGCGCAGTAGGCGAAGCCGTAGATCTCGGTGCGGTTGCAGGTGGAAACGATGAAGAGCTCGTCCAGGCCCATGTCGGCCGCCTTGGCGAGAATGGACACGTATTGCTCCTGGGAGATGGCAAACTGCCCCCGGATCGAAGCATCTGACTTTTTATAGTTGATGCCTGCTACGAAGAAGTTTGCAGGGGTTTTTAAATACGATGTGTCCATGGTCTTCATTAGTGATCTGTGCTGGCACAAAAGTAATTTGGGAGCTCCCGCGTACCTAAAATCTCTGTCACTTATCTGTCATTTGAACGGTTGATTTTACTCAGGTCGTATCCAAACGACGATCAGATGTGTTTATCGGTGATTGAGTTGTACCTAATTTTGCCACTGATATGAAAACAGCGATCGTATTGATGAACCTCGGTTCGCCCGACTCCACGGAAGTGAAGGATGTGAAGCGTTACCTCGACGAATTCCTGATGGACGAGCGGGTGATCGACAAGCCCTGGCTCTTCCGCGCCCTGTTGGTGAAAGGCATCATCGTGCCCTTCCGCTCGCCCAAGTCGGCCAAGGCCTACCGGTCGATCTGGACGAAGGAAGGCTCACCGCTGATCGTGATCTCCAAACAGCAGCGCGAGGCCCTCGCCGCCCAGGTGGAAGAACCCGTAGTGATCGCCATGCGCTACGGCACGCCTTCCCCGAAAGAGGCATTCGACCAGCTTGCGGCCAGTCATCCGGATCTCGAGGAAGTGCTCCTGATCCCGCTTTATCCGCACTATGCCATGAGCTCTTACGAAACGGCCGTGGAATATGCAAAGGAGCAACACGCGAAAGGCGGGTACCGGTTCCGGATCGAAACGATCAAGCCTTACTACGATAACGAGGACTACCTCGACGCGCTCTGCGACTCCATTCGCCCGCATCTCGAAAAAGACTACGACCAGATCCTGTTTTCCTATCACGGTGTGCCCGAGCGGCATATCCGCAAGGGTGATATCACCGGACAGCATTGCCTGAAGGTGAACAACTGCTGCGAGGTGGGTTCGCCGGCGCACCAGTATTGCTACCGCCACCAGTGCTGGATCACTACCAAGGAAGTGGCCCGCCGCCTGGCCATCCCCGATGGCAAGTGGGGCTTCTCCTTCCAGAGCCGCCTCGGTCGCGACCCCTGGCTGCAGCCCTACACGGCCCAGCGCCTCGAGGAGCTGCCAAAGGAAGGTGTAAAGAAAGTGGTGGTGGTCTGCCCGGCCTTCATCTCCGACTGCCTCGAAACACTCGAGGAGATCGCCGAGGAAGGCAAGGAATCCTTTATGCACGCCGGCGGCGAATCCTTCGACATGATCCCCTGCCTCAACGTCCACCCCAAATGGGTCGGCGCCATGGCCAAATGGGCGAAGGAGTTCCGGGAAGGGAAGCGGGAGATGCTGGTGGGATAGGCAGTGGGCAGTGGGCAAATGGCAAAAGTCAAAAGTCAAAAGGAAAAACTCAAAAGGCTTTCAGGATTTAGCTCACTTTCCTTGCGACTTCACTTACAGTTATATAGCGTATATGGGCTTTGTGTTAAAACCCGAAATAGCTTTCGAGCTTTGCGCTTCTGCGGCTTCGCATCTTTGCTTGCAATACGACCCTGGTGAAAGAATGATCGAAGTATGGGCAGCCCCGTAAGCGATAAGCGACCTATTTTTGACTTTTGACTTTTGATTTTTGACTTTTGAATCAGCTGCTTCATGTACCTCTACCTCAAATCCCTCCACATCATCTTCATCGTCACCTGGTTCGCGGGGATGTTCTACATCGTGCGGTTGTTCATTTACAATACGGAGGCGAATGAAAAGGGGGAGCCGGAGAAGTCGATCCTGCAGCAGCAGTTCGCCATCATGATCAAAAGGCTCTGGCTGGGCATCACCTGGCCATCGGCCATCCTGACCCTGATCTTCGGGCCCGCGGTGCTGTTCAACCCCGATTATCAGTGGTACCGGCTGCTCGGCAGCGAAGGCGGTCGCTGGCTGCTGATCAAGCTGATCTTCGTTTTGCTGCTCTATATTTATTTCTTCTCCCTGCACCGCATCTATAAGGAGCAGGCTCGCGGCTTGTTCCGCTATTCCTCGCAACAGTTGCGGATCTGGAATGAAGTGGCCACCATCTTCCTCATCCCCATCGTCATGCTTGCCACCGTCAAAAGCGCCATGAGCTGGGTCTGGGGACTGGCGGGCCTCATCGGCTTCATCATCATCCTCATGAGCGCCATCCGCATCTACAAGGCAGTCCGATCAAGGTGATTTCGCTCCGTAGGATTTGAACCACGGAGACACAAAGACACCAAGACGCACGACCTCACCCCAGCCCTCTCCCAAGGAGAGGGAGCAAGAACCGCCTGCCGTAACTCTTGAACTTTTGAACCTTTGAACTTTTGAACCTAACTCGCGAACTTCGCGAACTCGCAAACTCTGCGAACCTGAGGCTCGCTCTATGCCTGAACCGGCTCTTGGACTTCTTTTCTGCTTTTTCCTTTCCCTTTTTTGCTCGTCCGGTTGATCCACATGATCACACCCGTCACCGGGAAACTCACGCCAAAGAGGCAAACGATGAACGCGAGGATTTTCGTGGGCGTGCCGCCGATGCTGCCCGTATGCACCGGCTTGAAGGTGGAGCGGACGCGGGCTCCGAGGCTGCGCTCGTCATAGCGAAGCGCGCCGATCTGCTCGCCGCTGTACTGGTCGAAATAAAGGGCATCGGTCGCATTTTCATGGGTTGGTTCGAGGGGCAGCACGTTCACTGCGAGGGCACTGACCGAATCCTTCGGCTGCGCCACCGACCAGGAGATCGCCTGCGGGTAGCGGGTACGGGCCGACTGCAGGGCCTGGTCGAAGCCGATCGTTTTAGCCTGGGCAACGTAAGTCGATTTCGGCGGAGGAGGGGCCTTCATGGGCGAGCTGGTCACCTGGTAAATGCCCCTGTTGAACCACTCGAATGACCAGGCCAGTCCGGTGAAGGCAAAGATGAAAAGAAAAATAGCACTGTAAAAGCCCAGCACGATGTGCAGGTCGTGGTTGAGGCGCTTCCAGCCCGAGCCCCACTTTACCGTCAGCCGCTGCTGCAGCACCTTGCGCGTCTTCGGCCACCAGAGCATAATGCCCGTGATAAGGATGAACAGGAAGATGAAGGTGGCGATGCCCACGATGTACTTGCCGATGCTTCCCTCGCCTCCGAGCAGCCAGCGATGAAGCGCAAACACGGTATAGAAACCGGTTTCGCGGTAGGAGTATTTATCAAGGATCTGCCCGGTGTAGGGATTGACGAATACTGTGAACCCCGGCGCGCGCTGCGGCGCAGGAGCCTTGCCGGCAGCGGGTTTGGGGCTTTCTTTCGACGTATCCGCCTTCTTCGCAGGCGGGAAGCTCACATTGAATTCCACCGAACGCTCCGGGTCGCTGTACCACTTCACCCCGGTGATCTTTGCCTTGGGAAACGAGTCTTTGATCCGGGCCGAGAGGACTTCATTATTGAGGATGGCACCCGTCGGCTGCACATAATAGCGGTCCTTGTTCAGGACCATCATCAGGTCTTTTTCGAAGACAAGGATAGCTCCGGTCAAACAGGCAACAAGGATCACCAGTCCGGCTGCGAGGCTGAGGTAGAGATGGATGCGACGGAAGAAAATTTTCATAGCTCAAAAAGGAAGGGTGCAAG
>CBHWDR010000092.1:0-8575 GCA_966112575.1 uncultured Chitinophagales bacterium | reverse complement strand
GTCGGGGGCAACACCGAGGAAGACCTTCCCATCATCACGGTATCGACACAAACAACCGGTACCGCCTACTTCCTGAATGCCTATGCCAAGCCTGCATTCGCCTATCTCTACCTCCGGGAGATGCTGGGCGAGGCGCTGTTTACAAAAGCGCTCCACCACTATATCGCCACCTGGAGGGGAAAGCATCCCACACCGTACGACTTTTTTGCTTCGATGAATGCGGGTGCCGGGCGCAACCTGGATTGGTTCTGGCAACGCTGGTTCTTTGATAACAGCTATCCCGACCTGGCACTCAGCTCCGTAAAGCGATCGGGGAAGAATATGGTGGTGACGGTGCGCAACAAAGGCGGCAAGCCGGTTCCCGTGCACCTGGAGATATCGCTGGCGAATGGAAAAAAGGAGACCTATCGTTCCAGCGCAGCGGTCTGGAAAGACCGGTCTCTGTATACCATTACCCTTCCCGTTAGCAGTACCTGGAAAAAGGTAACACTGGGCAGCACCTATACGCCGGATACGCACCCGGCCGACAATCGGTACCTGGTAAAATAATGCAGGACACCGGGGGACTTGAAACTCAGGTGAATCAGAACTTGTAGTCCTCCCGCTCAGGCTGGAACACATCCAGCAGCTCGCAGTCGGTGATCGCTTTACCGCCATGCGGAACATGTGGCGGGATCACAGCTACGATGCCGGGTTCGAGCGTTCGCGTTTCCCCATCAACCGTCAGCTCGAAGGAACCTTTCAGCACGTGCGCCACCTGTTCGTGCGGATGCGTGTGGATCGGTATCGCAGCGCCGGCGTCAACGGTCCAGTACATGAAGGTCATCGTGCCGGTATGAATGCTGCGGCCCGTATATCCGGGCACCACTTCCTTTGTAGTGAGCTGCTCGAGTTCGATAAAAGGCATAGTCTGAATTGAAGCCGGAAATTAGGCAACTGCGGCCGGGCACGGCATGGATTTTTTCGCGCTATTAAAAAAAAAGATATGGAACCGAAAAAGAACAACTCCGGACGTCAGGAAGGAGAGGAGGGTCGCCACGAGCATCGCCTGCCGCAGGAGATCAGCGATGGGGAACGCGAACTGACCAGTGCTGCTCACGATGAAGCAGAGAAAGACATGGATGAGGATCCTGACCTGTCGGCACATAGTCCCAACGATGACCTCGATGAAGGCGAAACCGCTCGCCTCGGTGACGATGATTCTCCAATCATCTGACTGGAGACCGGGAAGAATCGGGATTGCCCACCCCGGGCAATCCATTCCCTAAGTCGGCTGCTCTTTCTTCAGCACTTCGGAGCTTCGGATGGGCGCTAAACGGGCACCAGAAAAAAATCGATGAAATGCAGGCCGGAGGCCTGTTCGGCACAGTATTTACAGCCCGTTCCTACACGCTAAAACCATCGTTATGGAACGGCAAAGAAGTGCATCCAGAGACCAGAAGCCCCGCAGGAATGAAACCAACGTCAGCCCGGCCCGGTCCGAGCGCCAGGAGCGCAACAACCCACCGGTCCAGCGGGCTTCGCGGCCGAACGACCCGGTTGCGGGGCTTGATCGTTACCGGCAGAATGATCTGTACGAGCGAAGCAGCATCTGACTTACGCCTTACGGTCGGATGATCAAAAAGGGTGCGTCAGGTACTGGATGATCGATTCGATCCTGCCGCGGCGGTCGAATTTCCAGATCTCATGGATCACCCGGTAATCGCGTTGGCCGTTGGGCTTGGTGCCATCCTGCCGCCCCCATAAGAACACAAGGTCGTCGCCGGGATCCTCGGCGCGGGCGGGCAGCCAGGAGTCAACAAAGAGTTGTACATCGGCATACTGCTGGCGGCGCTGGTGCAGCAGTTCCAACGCTCCCTTTTTCGTTCCGCTGTATACCTCCTCCGGTAATGCGAGGAAGACCGTATCCGCAAATTCCTCCTGCAGCTTTCGTACATCCCCGTGTTCCCATACTTTCCAGAATTGTAGTACGGCTTTCGCCTGTGCCGTTTTGCCTTTGCCGTAGGATTCCGTATAGATGGCTGCGAACGGATAGAGTACCGTAGAATCGCCTTTGACCACAGGTGCAGGGGATGGACCGGAAGTACAGGCCTGAAGGCATGCTAGTGCAGTGAGCGTAATGAGTAATGGCAGGCGCATTTCCACAGTTGAGGACGAAGGTGAAATTTTTGTTCCGTATTCGCAACAAAGGCCGGGTGCGCTCTGCTTTAGGGTAACTGGTATGGTTTTCGAAACTGATGGAAGTATGAGATACAAGAACAACGATCGCTTGGGAATTTTTACCGCTCATGAGGAAGAAGTGCGCACCCTTTCCCGCAGGCTTCGGTATTCGGTCGACGATATCCTGTCGGCGATCCAGGAAGTGGGATTCAATGAGGAGGAGATCGAAGAATATATCCGCGATCGTGAAGACCGCAGTCTTTAAACCAATAAATGATATTTTATGGCAGATAAGAACCGCAAGCCCGAAGAGCAGAAACAATATGAGCAGGCCGATAACGCCGGCGTATTTGGCGACACGGGCCGCAACGATGATCGCTCCGGCGGCGACCGTATGGCCTCGGGATACGATCAAAGCGGCAACAGCGACCGCGATGCGCATCGGGACCCCAACCAGGTGCATGACCTGACCAAGGATGCGCAGAATGTGGCTGACGATAATGTCAGCAATATTCAGCCGCTGGGAAATGAAACGGAGCATGCCCGCAATAAAGCCACGGAAGGCCAGCGGCAGAACCGGAACGACGACCAGTTCTAAGTCCCCGAAAAAGAAATTCATTAGAGCGCCGACAGGCGCTTTTTTATTGCTCCTTTGCAAACCCCTCCATTGCCTATTGATCGCCGAACCCTAACTTTGCGCGCTATGACACTAGAGCATCTTAAGGATATGAGGGACCGTGTGCTGGTCCTGAGGAGGTTTCTTTGACGTCGAGAACAGGACGCAAAAGATCAACCAGGATAAACAACTTTCCCTGTCGCCAGGTTTCTGGGACGACAATGCCCGCGCTACAGCGATCTTAAAAGAGGTCAAGCTTAACGAGTACTGGGTCAATCTCTACGACGAGGTAAATGCTTCCGTGGAGGACTTTGCCGTGCTCTTCGAATTCTGGAAAGAAGGCGAAGGCTCGGAAGAGGACGTGCGCGCCGCCTACGATAAAGCCATCCAGGCGATCGAAGAGGCCGAATTCAAGAGTACCCTCAATCAGCCCGAAGACGAGCTTACCGCCGTATTGCAGATCAACTCCGGCGCCGGCGGCACCGAGAGCCAGGACTGGGCGGAGATCCTTTCCCGAATGTATCGCATGTATGGCGAGAAGCAGGGATGGAACGTGACCATTCTCGACTGGGTCGATGGCGATGGCGCGGGCATCAAGACCTGCACCCTGCAGTTCGAAGGGCCATTTGCCTACGGCTTCCTGAAAGCCGAAAGCGGGGTGCACCGGCTCGTGCGCATCTCTCCCTTCGACTCCAATGCCCGCAGGCATACCTCTTTCGCTTCCGTCTTTGTATACCCGCTGGTGGATGATACCATCAACATCGAGATCAAGGACAGCGAAGTGAAGATGGAGACCGCGCGAAGCGGCGGCGCCGGCGGACAGAACGTGAACAAGGTGGAGACGAAGGTCTTCCTCACCCACCTCCCAACCGGTATCACCGTTGTGTGCCAGACCGAGCGCTCACAGATCGGTAACCGTGAGAAAGCTATGCAGATGCTGAAAAGCCGCCTGTATGAAGAAGAGCTGCGCAAACGCGAAGAGCTGAAGAACGCCGCCAATGCCAGCAAGAAAAAGATCGAATGGGGCAGCCAGATACGCAGCTATGTTTTCCATCCCTACAAGATGATCAAGGACCACCGCACCGACTATGAAGTCGGCAACGTGGGACCGGTCATGGACGGCGAACTCGATGGCTTCATCAAGGCCTACCTCATGATGGAAAAAGAAGAAGCGACCTCTTAAAATGAAATAATAGCAATATGGACCTTGGATATTTCTCCTACCCGATCCCGGTGAACGAGCCGGTTCATAGTTATGGACCTGGCACTGCCGAGCGGAAGGCTTTGAAAAAGACGATCGCGGAACTGAAGGCGCAGAAGATGGATATCCCGATGTATATCGGCGGCCAGGAAGTGCGCACGGGGCAAACGCAGGCTATCCACCCGCCACATGAGCGGAAGACCGTGGTGGCGCATTTCCACCTCGGCGATGAAACGCATGTGCACCAGGCGATCGATGCGGCACTTGCGGCACGCCAGGCCTGGGCGGACATGAGCTGGGAGAACCGGGCAAATATCTTCCTTCGTGCTGCTGATCTCATTTCCACGAAGTATCGCTATCATATGAACGGCACGACCATGCTCGGGCAAAGCAAGAACGCCTTCCAGGCGGAGATCGACGCAGCCTGTGAGCTGATCGACTTCCTTCGCTTCAACGTGCATTTCCTGAGCGAGATCTATAAGCAACAGCCGATCAGCGCGCCCGGCATGCACAACCGGCTGGAGTACCGTCCGCTCGAAGGCTTCGTCCTTGCAGTTACACCCTTCAACTTCACCGCCATTGGCGGCAACCTCCCCACCTCTGCCGCCATGTGCGGCAACGTAGTGGTCTGGAAGCCGGCTAATACCCAGGTCTATTCGGCGCAGATGTTCATGAAGGTATTGCGGGAAGCCGGGCTGCCCGACGGCGTGATTAACCTGATCTACGTCGATGGCCCTACGATCGGCAAGGTCTGCTTTTCGCATCGCGACTTCGCCGGCGTTCACTTTACCGGCTCTACCGGTGTGTTCAACAATATGTGGAAGACCATCGGAGAGAACATCCCCAAATACAAAAGTTACCCGCGCATCGTGGGCGAAACCGGCGGTAAGGACTTCGTTCTCGCGCACCGCTCGGCCGATCCCGCTGTGGTAGCCACCGCGCTCCTGCGTGGCGCCTTTGAATACCAGGGACAGAAATGTTCTGCGGCTTCCCGCGCCTATATTCCTTCGACCATGGCCGATGAGGTACGCCAGTTCCTGATCGATGGCGTGAAGTCCTTCAAGATGGGTAGTGTGGAGGAGTTCGGCAATTTTGTCAATGCCGTGATCGACGAGAAGAGCTTCGACCGGATCGCTCAGTATATCGATGAGGCGAAGAAAGATCCGAACGTATCGATCCTCGTCGGTGGCAGTTACGATAAATCGGAAGGTTACTTCATTCACCCCACGGTTCTGGAGGCCCGCGATCCGAAATACGTCACCATGTGTGAAGAGATCTTCGGGCCGGTACTCACGATTCATGTGTACGATGCCGACCGTTTTGAAGAAGCGTTGGAACTCGTTGACACAACATCGCCCTATGCCCTCACCGGATCCATCATCGCCCAGGACCGGTATGCCGTGGAACTGGCCACCAATCGTCTGCGTAACGCAGCGGGCAACTTCTATATCAACGACAAGCCTACCGGCGCTGTGGTGGGACAGCAGCCATTTGGCGGCGCCCGTGCCAGTGGTACCAACGACAAGGCCGGATCGATGCTCAATCTTTATCGCTGGCTCAGCCCCCGCACGATCAAGGAAACCTTTGTACCGCCAACCGACTATCGATACCCCTTCCTTTTAGGAGAGTCGGAGGGTATCTAACATAAAAAAAGGTGTTCGAACGAACACCTTTTTTTATTGCTTCAACGCTGCTTATTTCTTGGCGCTGCCGGGCAGGTGGATCTGGAATCCAATTTCCACTGCGAACGTGTTGTCGCGGTCGTTCACATCGTCATACTTCAGCGAATTGTAACCCGCGCCGATCTCGAGGGCGGTTGCCGGCGTCAGGAAGATCGCGGCACCTGCACGAAGACCGAGGTTGGTGAAGTTGTTCTTGTTGGTGAATGCGCCCGACTCCGATTTCTGCTGGCCGAAACCGAAGGAAGCATCCGCGAATACATTTACTTTCTGGGTGGCGGGCAGGAAGTAATAACGCACGAAGGGTGCAAGCTGATAGCCGTTGTCTTTGCTCTCGACGCTTCCCAGTTCTTCTTTTTCCGACGACACCGTAGCGCGAAGGCCACCTGCGAGCTGATTGATGAAGAAGTAGCCGGCATTCGGAGAGAAGTTGAAGGTTGTGGTCTTGTAGTCGCCCTGCTTGCTCGAAGCAAAACCTACATTGCCACCGAGCAGCCAGTCACCTTTCTGGATATTGGCCTGCGAAAATGCTGCAGTTGCGGAGAGGGCGAAGACGGATGCAAGGAAGATTTTTTTCATGTTGTTGGATTTAGGTTATGAAATCGGCCGCAAATATATTCGGGCGGGGTAGAAATATCAATGATGATGGAACAATGGAAATGAGTTTACAGAATTGTGACCCGCGTACACCGTTGGTATCGTTTTTCCGCCGTTCATCGGAATGGTTTGTGCAAGCACACCGGCCATTATTTTTTCTGAAATAAGTAATTGCCTGTAGTAGGATAGAAAAACAGGCGCGGATCCGGTTGCGGAAAACCACAATTCGACATCGGGATTTACCAATTCGAGGGTTATTTATAACGTTTTATCGCAGAAAGGGTTGCAATCACGAAGCCTGCCGTATACTTTAGCGCCATCAAATTTCAATTCAAACGTTATGAGAAAGATTTCCCTTGCCCTGGCTATGATCGCTGCCAGCTTTGCCGTGAATGCACAAAAAACTTCCGAAAGAGCAAATGCGTTCAAAGTAAACCTCTTTAGCCCCATCGTTAAAACCGGCTCCTTCTTCTACGAGCGCAAGCTGAACGAAAAGTCGAGCGCCCAGCTGGGTATCGGCTTCACTTCGTACAAGCCTGATGAAGTGTCGATCAAAGGTGTGTTCTTCACGCCCGAGTATCGCTTCTATCTGTCCGGCGAAGCGATGAACGGTTTCTACGTAGGCCCCTACGCTCGTTACCAGAACCTGAAGATCGAAGACAAGACAACCGGTTCTGAAGGTAAAGCTACCCTCAACACCTTTGGTGGTGGCCTGGTAGTTGGCCGTCAGTGGCTGTTCAACGACCGCATCACCCTCGACATCTTCCTGGGCCCCAACTACAGCGCAGGTGATGTGAAAGTGAAGAGCGGTGACGACAACTTCGATGTACCCGGAACCTTCAAAGGTTTTGGTATCCGTACCGGTCTGACCCTCGGTGTTGCTTTCTAAGCCGGCATCCACAAACATTTGATCCCGACCCCTGGTCGGGATTTTTTTTTGCCTCGAAGATCTACGTGTCAGGTCGCGTACAACTGCCCTTATTCATTGCCGTTAAACGGGCTGAAGAAGAATCGGCCTCCTTTTTGCAGCTACCGGTGAAAACGATTCCATGAAAAAGATCAGTGTCATGATTTGTTCGTTCTTCCTTGGTGCTTCCCTTTATGCACAGAACGCTCAATTCGGCTTAAAGGCAGGATTAAATGTGGCCAATCTCTCCAACAGCCAGGGTGGCGAACGCGGTTCCCGGCTCGGCCTGCACGCCGGGGCGCTGGCACACATTCACCTTAGCCCGCAGTGGGGCATTCAGCCTGAGATCATGTATTCCAGCCAGGGTGCTAAATACACCGTGAGCGATGGAGAGCACAGCCTCGGCCTCGACTACATCAATGTTCCGGTACAGCTCCAGTACATGTTCGACAATGGTTTCCGCGTGCAGACCGGTCCGCAGGTAGGCTTTCTCGCCAACGTAAAGGATAAGCGCGGTGATGTGGAAACGGGCTTCTTCACTTCCGATGATTTCAAGACCATCGACTTTTCCTGGTCGGTTGGGCTTGGTTACCTCAGCTATTCCGGATTCGGTGTGGATGGACGTTATAATATCGGCGTCAGCAATATCAACGATGCAGGAACTGCCAAGGTGAAGAATAACGTATTCCAGGTCGGTGTCTTTTATATGTTCAACAAGAATCACAAAGCGCAATCGCGCTGAGCCGTGATCTAGTGAATAACTTAATTGGGGCCGCAGCTATTGCGGCCTCTTTTTTGTTTGAAGAACCACCATAAAATGTTAACCATGAAAAAGATCAGTTTATTCGCCCTAGCACTGAGCAGCAGTATGGCCCTATTCGCACAGAACGAACAAATGACAACACCAATGGCAAGGACCGCGCGTTTCGGTATCAAAGGCGGCGTAAACCTCGCAGAATTCCGCGCAAACGGATTTCAGTCCGGCATGCAGCCCGGAACCAACATGAAAACATCTTTCCACGGTGGTTTTCTGCTGAATGCACCGCTGGGTACCGGCGGTTTTGCGATCCAGCCCGAAGTTGTTTATAGCGGACAGGGTAGCAAGCTGAATGTAAAAACAACAGTAGGTTCGGTAACCACATCGCAGGCCTATGAGCAGGATCTGGGCTATATCAACGTTCCGATCATGCTTCAGTGGAAGTCGATGGGCGGCTTTTTTGTAGAAACAGGTCCCCAGGCAGGCTTCCTGATCCGCGCCAAGCAGGACGGCCCCGGCACTACAGAGCTCGACAACAAGGATAATTTCGACAAGTTCGATCTTTCCTGGGGTGCCGGTCTGGGCTATACTTCGCGCATCGGTCTGGGTATCGGTGCCCGTTATAACCTCGGCCTGACCAACACGCTGGAAGACGGCG
>CBHWDR010000091.1:0-8586 GCA_966112575.1 uncultured Chitinophagales bacterium | reverse complement strand
CTACAATTCCTACCTGCCCGAGATCGCGGCGCCGGAAGACCGCGACCGCATCTCCGCCAAAGGCTTCTCCTACGGCTACATCGGCAGCGTGCTGCTGCAGATCATCTGCTTCGTATTCGTGTTTTTCCCCGTCTTGCTTGGCGGGAATGACGACAGTTATATCCAGTTCCAGGCGTCCTTCCTCGCAGTAGCGCTCTGGTGGTTCGGCTTTGCCCAGATCCCGCTTCGTCGTCTTCCCAATCCCGAGAGCGGACCCCGACCCAATAAGGCACTGGCCGCCGGTTACATCGAACTGAAGAAGGTCTTCTCCGAACTGATGCACATCCCCGTGCTGAAGCGCTTTCTGGTTTCCTTCTTCTTTTACAATATGGGTGTGCAAACCGTGATGCTGGCCGCCGCACTCTACGGAAAGAGCGAACTGCAGATCCCCACGACCAACCTGATCATCGCCATCGTGCTCATTCAGCTGATCGCCATCCCGGGCGCGCTGCTCATCTCCCGCCTTTCTGAAAGAATCGGCAACATCAAATCCCTAATGATCTGCGTGGTGTTCTGGATCCTGCTTTGCATCGCCGGGTATATCCTGCCCGTTGGCGGCATCTACGAATTCTATGGGCTCGCTACCGCCGTCGGCTTCGTTATGGGCGGCATCCAGTCGCTCAGCCGCTCCACCTATTCCAAGCTCATGCCCGTGACCAGGGACACGACCTCCTACTTCAGCTTTTACGACGTCACCGAAAAGATCGCCATCGTGATCGGCATGTTCTCCTTCGGCTATATCAACGAGCTCACCGGCTCGCAGCGGAACTCGGTACTTGCACTGGTCGTGTTGGTCGTGATCGGATTGGCAGGTTTGCTGTACACCCTGCAAAAAGCGAGACGTGAAAAGTGAGCCGTGAAACGAAGACTTGTCTCACGTCTCACCGCTCACGTCTCACGATTCCCTATTTTTCCTTCACCAGATCTTTGTAAACCGATCAGCGATCATCACATCAGAGATCCTAACTTTAGCCGCTCATGAATCTCTATACCATCAACACCGGTCACTTCAAGCTCGACGGCGGCGCCATGTTCGGCGTTGTGCCTAAGAGCCTCTGGAACAAGATCAACCCGGCCGACGAGAACAACCTCTGCTCCTGGGCCATGCGCTGCCTGCTAATCGAAGATGAAGGAAGACTGATCCTGGTCGATAATGGCATCGGCAACAAGCAGGATGCGAAATTCATGGGCCACTATTACCTCCATGGAAAGGACACCCTCGACAGCTCCCTCGCCGCACGGGGCTTCCATCGGAACGACATTACGGATGTCTTCCTCACACACCTGCACTTCGATCATTGCGGTGGCTCGATCATTCGCGAAGGGGATCGATTGATACCCGCCTTTCCGAATGCCACCTATTGGAGCAATGAAGCCCACTGGAACTGGGCCGTTAAGCCCAACGCAAGAGAGAAAGCATCCTTCCTGAAAGAGAACATCCTTCCCATACAGGAAAGCGGCCAGCTGAAGTTCATCAACCATCCCGACACGCCCGGAGAAGGCGGCGGCAGGGGCATGCACCTGCAGCAGGTCTTCCGGGAAGGCTTTTCGCCCAATATCGATGTACGCTTCGTTCATGGGCACACCGACAACATGATGCTACCCCAGATCCGCTACAGGGATAAGACCATCGTCTTCATGGCCGACCTCCTCCCCTCACCCGGTCATATCCCGCTACCTTACGTCATGGCCTACGATATGTTCCCGCTGACCACCCTCCGCGAGAAACAGGTTTTCCTCGAAGAAGCCCAATCCAGCGACTACATCCTCTTCTTCGAACACGATCCCTCCATCGAATGCTGCACCCTCATCAACACCGAGAAAGGCATCCGCATGGGCGATGCCTTCGCGTTGAGTGAGTTGGGGTAGGGAGGTTTGCGAGGTTCGCGAAGTTTGCGGAGTTCGCGAGTTCGCGGAATTTGCGAGTTCGCGAGTTTGCAAAGTTCAAGGGTTCAAAAGTTCAATAGTTGAGTCAAGGTAAGCAGATAGCGAACGCTTATGTGGCAGGGAGGTCCGGTGTTCGGCCTCGTCTCTGCTTTGTGTCTTCGCGTCTTTGCGGTAAAAATTATCTGTGACCCTCTGTGCCTCTGTGTCTCCGTGGTTCAAAAAACTACCCTTTGTGAGTCTTCGTGCCATTCGTGTCTTCGTGGTTAAAAAAAGCGAGCGAAGCGAGCACAATCCCTACTTTTTTTTTACGAGGCCGCTCAACGGGCCGCGGAGGCCTTTATAGCCCATCATATCGACTTTGATGCTGCCCACGAGGATCTTGCTTTCGATGCGCACCGGGACTTTCAGGGCGTCATCCGAGACCCAGACCGTCATGTCCTCGCCGCCATTGAAGATGGTGCCGGCCACCAGCAGGGGCCGGAACTTGATGGCCTTGAACGTGCCGTATCTGGTCTTGACCGTTTCCTTGCCCAGGTAACGGAGATAAAGCGCATGCACCTCGTTCTCGAGAAAGAGGTTGAAGGGGATCCGGTCGTTCTTTTTGTATTTGGAGAAATCGATATTGCGGGCGTTGTACACCATGCTTTGCACGTCCTGCACGCAGTAGGGGATCTTGATCGTGGTCTTGCCGCTCAGGGCCGTGCCGGCAGCATGATAGAACTTCACCGTTTCCTTTTTCTTCGTGCTGCCCTCGCTCACGTCGCGCGAAAATTGAAGGGGTTTCATGCTGGCCGTGTCGATAAAGCTCTCGTAGCGGTCGCGCACCTTGTAGATCCAGTCGTAGGACTCGTGCGAGCCGCCGGTGCCTACGGCGTGATATACCGGGCGGCCTTCGAAGGTTTCGAGGGTATTGCTGAACCGCGCCCAACCCGCTTCCACATAGATGCCGGCCAGGGCATAATAAACCGAATAGCTGATCTCCTCTCCACCCTTTGTGGTAGTGTTGCGAATGCCGCAAAGCGCATCTTCCGGAGGCTTATTCGCAGGCTTGGAAGATAACAGCCCCAGGAGCAGGATGAGCTTAATCAGATTCATTGCGCTTCTTGAAGATCCGCAGGTTCAGCAGCAGCAGGCTGCCGATCAGTGCGGGCAAAACGAGGTTGAGGAACCAGATCGTGATCGACGCAAATCCGATGCCCAGTACATTGGACGAGAATAAGCCCATCAACCGGATGCTTGCCTCACCACGCACGCCCACTTCCAGCAAAGCTATGGAAGGAACAACGGCAAGCACCAGGAACACGAGGGTCATTACCCCGAAAACTGAGCCCACGGGCACGGTTACGTCGAAGAGATAAAAAATGAGCAGGTCCTGCAGGAGAAAAACGAGATAGCGCACGGCCGATAAGAGCAGCACCTGGATAAGCAGCGAACGGTGGAAAGCCTTCAGGCCTTCGATGAGGTAGATGAACTGCTTCGGCAATCTTCTGCGCAGGAAGGAAAAGCTGCCGGCCAGCCGGAAATACAGCAGCAGGAGCAGCACCGCAAGCCCCAGCAGGATCCACACACCCGGCAGGTACCAGCCGACAAGCTCCGGGAAACCGGCCAGCAGCGCGGGTTTTAGGAAGATGAGCCCCAGTAGTCCGCCGGTGATGGTGATCAGCAGCTGGGCCAGGGAGCCCACGAGGGTCACCGGGATGGTGCTCAGACGATGTCCCTCGGGCAGGTAAGCCATGCGGCCCAGGTATTCGCCCACGCGGTTGGGCATGGTCACCGAAAACGAAACCCCGGAGAGCACGGCCTTGAAAGCTTCGGCGAAGGTCAGCCGGTGGATCGATCGCACCGATCGCTGCCACTTCAGGGTCTCGAGGCCCCAGTTCACGGGGATCAGCGCGATCGCGCCAAAGAGGTAAAGGATGCGGCTGGAGCCGAAAGAATCGCGGATGCGGAGCCAGGATGCTTCCAGGTTGTCGCGGTGCGCAACCTGTTGGTAGATGGAAAACAGCAACCAGGCGAAGAGCAGGGGACCGAGAAAATAATTGAGGAAGATTTTGATATTTTTGTTCAGCTGCACGCGGCATAAAAATACCATCTCCTTGCAAAAGCCATCCAGAATATTAGGTATCGACCCGGGAACCCTCGTGATGGGCTACAGCGTGATCGAAGCCGAACGAAGCACCATCCGCGTTCGCGTGATCGATGTCCTGAAGCTTTCTTCGAAGATGGACCACTACGAACGCCTGCAGATCATCCACGAGAAGATCACTTCCATCGCCAATGAACACAAGCCTGAAGCCTTTGCCATTGAAGCGCCTTTCTTCGGGAAGAACGTCCAGAGCATGCTCAAGCTGGGCAGGGCCCAGGGCGTGGCCATCGCGGCTGCTATGAGCTTCGGCATTCCCGTGACCGAATACTCGCCCAAGAAAGTGAAGCAGGCGATCACCGGCAGCGGCAATGCCGACAAGGAGCAGGTATGGAAGATGCTGCGCACCCTCACCTCCTTCCCCGACAAGCCCAAATACTTCGACGCCACCGATGCCCTGGCCGTAGCCATCTGTCACCACTTTGGTACCCAGATGGTCGTACCCGCGGCATCGATCCCCACCAAAAAGAAAGTGGCTGCTACGAAGACCTCGAGCTGGGAAAAATTCGTCAAAGAGAACGGACACCGCGTAAAATAAGAGCACCCGTCCGGGGGACAGGTGCTCGTTAATTCGATCGACCCCTTATCAGGATTTCGTCTTTGTCGTACCGGAAGGCTTGCGGGCCGGCGTCTTTGAAGGCGTGGTCGTCTTCTTCGGCGCAGGCTTCTTTGCCGGCGGAGGCGGCGGGGGTGGCACTTCGGAGACCAAAGTATCTAACATAACAGCTGCGCTATCGGTAGCACCCAGCTCTTCACTGCTCCACTCCTCACCCTGTTTGCGGATATCGTCCAGCTCAATACCAAACCAGCCGCCCATGGGTTGAGCATAGATCAGGTCGGAGACTTTCAGTTCATGATCACCGGTGCTGCTGCTGATCGTAACGATACCGCTGGCCGCCTTGAAGCCGCGGGGGCCTGCGTTGTCACTGGTGTCGATCGCTACCGTCTTCACCTGGACGGTTTTCCAGTCGATACCCTTTTTGCTGCCTTTTTCCAGGATGCTCTTGAACGTGCGGCCGAACTCGGGGTACATCTCGGCCTTGTATTTCTCCTCCGTCAGCTTACCCATTTCCGCCTGCAGGGAAGCTTCGGCCTGCTTTCGCTGCTCATCAGGCAGTTGCGAAAGCGACAAACGGATGATCTCCTTGAACTGGTTGAAGTCGGGATAGAGCCGGAGGAAGGCCGTTTCGTCATTGTTGTGTAGCGCGCGAATCGCCCGGTGCACGAGTGTATCCGGACTTTTCACCTGGGCCAGGGCGCCCAGGCTAAGCAACAGGGCGAAGAGGGTGAGCATTCTTTTCATATCAGGCTGATTTAGTGTTTAGGATTTGCCCGGTGTGGTTTTCTTTACCGGTGCTTTCTTCGGGACAGGCTTCTTCGGTGGTGGCGGTGGCGGAGGTGGTGGCGGTGGGGGTTCATCTGCGGAGCCCTCGAGGGTCACATCCCGTACTTCTGTATCCATTACGGCTTCTCCTTTCTTATTTACCCGGCTGAATTTTGTTCCAAACCAGCCTTTTTCCGATGCGAGGTAGGCAGCGCCGTCATAAGTGAGCTCATAGTCCTGCCCGCCGGAAGTAAACGAAATGACGCCTCGCGCGGCTTTCATGCCGGGCACTTCGGTCTCCACCGAGTCCATGGTCATCGAAGTAATGATCGCCGAACGGAAGTCGATGTTCCGCGCTTCGGCCTGGGTCAGGATCCGGGCAAAGGTTTCAACAAACTCGGCCTGCATTTCTTCGCGGTATTTCTCCGGGGTCATCTTGTCCATCTCCGCTTTCAACAGGCTGTCCACGTTCAGGTTGGGCTGCATGGACTGGATCTGCTCCTTCATCGTTCCCATGGCATGAGCCATGAGGCCCTTCATCTGCTGAAGGTTGGGATACAGGGCTACAAAGGCAGCCGTGTCTTTCGTCTGAAGGGTGCGAAAAGCCCGGTAGACCAGCGAGTCGGGACGGGATACCTGGGCTGAAACGCCCAGGGTCAGGGCGATCATTGCGGCCAGGAGCAGGGATCTTTTCATGAAGCGGTTTTGATGAGTATACAGTTAAGAGGGTGCGCTCAGTCCCCGCGTTGCATGGTTGCCCGTTTATTGCCCGAGATGTTGCAGGATCCTTTCCTGGGCCGCTTTCATTTCCGTTTCAGACAGCTTCAGCTTCGGCTGGGTGAAGTTGAGATCATTGGCCGAGTTGATCGGGATGAGATGCACATGGGCATGCGGCACTTCGATACCGATCACCGTGATGCCCACGCGGTTGCAGGGAAAGGCTTTCTCGATCGCCTTCGCGATGGGCTGGGCGAAGGTGAGCAGGCCGGCAAGCGTATCAGCATCCAGGTCGAACAGCTTGTCCACTTCCTTCTTCGGGATCACCAGGGTATGGCCTTCGCGAAGGGGAAAGATATCGAGGAAAGCAAAGTAGCGCTCATCCTCCGCGATCTTATACGAAGGAATTTCGCCGGAGATGATTTTGGTAAAGATCGACATGGTTAATTAGCTAATTCGAGAATGAGCTAATTAGCTAATTAGCTCATTGGCTCATTATCAAATTAAATGGAGATATCCTCCACCTTGAACTTCATCACACCGGCGGGGACGGTCACTTCGGCCACGTCGCCGATGGTTTTGCCGAGCAGGCCTTTGCCGATGGGCGAGGTTACCGAGATCTTGCCGGCTTTGAGGTCGGCTTCTTTCTCCGAAACGATCTGGTAAGTCACCTCTTTCTTCGTATTGAGATTGGTCAGCTTTACTTTGGTGAGGATCGACACTTTCGACGTGTCGATAGTGGATTCATCTACAATGCGGGCCGTGGCGATCTGCCCTTCGAGGGCCGCGATCTTCGCTTCGAGGTGGCCCTGGGCCTCCTTGGCGGCATCGTACTCTGCATTCTCTTTCAGGTCACCCTTCTCCCGCGCTTCAGCAATGGCACGCGAGGCAGCCGGACGCTCCACGCTTCTCAACTGGTGCAGCTCCTCCTTCATTTGCTCGAAGGTTTCTTTGGTCACGTATTGAATTCCACTCATAAAAAGAGGTTTAGGACAAAATGAAAAAAATAGCAACGCCTCGGTTCTTTTGGACCGAAGCGTTGCCTTATTGTAAAGATAGGGGGAAATTTAATTTCCGATGAACAGCGCCCAGGGATTGATCAGTGTTGGCTCATCAATCACTCCCCTCATCATTCATCATTACTCATTGATCATACACTCATCATTGATCATTCATCATTCATCACCTTGGCTGCTTTCAGCTTGATGGTCTTGCCATCGCGCGTCACGGCTACCACGTAAGCACCGGGCTTCCAGGTACGGGCATCGATGCGCAGCAGGTTGGCGCCCATGTTCAGGGGCTGCAGGCCGCGATAGACCAGTGAACCGGAAAGATCATAGACCTGCACCATTGCACTGCCCGAATGCTGGGCGGGCACCGATACCTGCAGGGTCTGGCCGATCGGGTTGGGGAAGATGGCTGCCTCCAGTTGATCGCCGGCAAGCGCCAAGCGTACAATACCGGAATAGACCGTGGTATTGCTGCTCGTTTTCATTTTCAACCGGTAGAATACGAAAGGCGAGTGCAGCGCCGGGAGCTCTTCACCAAAAGCATAGCTGCCTGTTGCCTGTCCGCCCATTACGCGACCCACCGGAATGAAGTTGCGGCCGTCGGCGCTGCGCTCTACATCAAAGTAAAGCACCTGACTGAGAGCAACTGTGTTCCAGTAGAGCTGCGAACGCGTATCCTGGAGATTGCCGGCAAAACGGGTAAGATGATTGCTCATCGGTACACAGTTCGCATCATAATTCACATACACCGTATCCTGGGCATAGGGCGCGCAGTTGGCCGCCAGTCGCTGGGTAACGATATACATGCCCGCCGCGTCCACCGTGATCTGCGGGCCGGTATTGGAACCATAGATATGTCCATTGGGCGTGGTCCAGGTATACACCGAGGTAAGCGAAGGGTTGGTCACGAAGATATCGCTCACCCCGATCGTGCCGCAGAAGATGGGCACTTCGGCCTGGGCGTTCACGCGCGGTGCGAGAAAGAGGTCGGTGGGGGCTACGAAGTCTTTTAATTCGGCGGTGAAGGAAGCTGAAGCGCGTGTCTTCACCACGAGGCGGTTGAAGGGTGTGCCGCAGACGTCGGTGCCGAAAGTGGTCACCGGGTCGAGGCCGAGCTTGGTCAGGTTCACGGAGAACTCCATGAACTGATCTTTTGCATAGGTCGTCATGAGGCTGTTATCCTGCAGCACCAGCTGTAAGGCACCGGCCCAGGTATTGGTACCGCTGCCCAGACCGGTATAGAAAGTACCGGCCGTCTTGGGCATAATGCTCGCGTAGCCGTATTGGGCGCCGGAGCTGGCTCCGTCGAAAAGGCCCGACCAGTTAAAGGAGCTGGGCGTGATCGAGAGTGCCGAACGATCGACCCAGATACGGGCTTCGATCTTGGATAAGGTCGAGCTCTGGTATTCCGCAGAGAAAATGATGTCGCCGGGACGGGTAATATTGCCGGCGGCATCAAACTGCCA
>CBHWDR010000090.1:0-8591 GCA_966112575.1 uncultured Chitinophagales bacterium | reverse complement strand
CATATCGGGACAGAAGTCGCATTTGCCAACGGTACCGATCTTCTGGGGCATGCTCGTTTCCGGGGAGTAGCAAAGGCTCTTCACGTCATCGGTCAGTACGGGCTCTTCCCAGTTGAACACCCGCGTGGAATACGGGCAGGCGGCCATGCAGAAGCGGCAGCCGATGCAGCGGTCGGCATCGATCAGCACGATGCCGTCCTGCCGCTTGAACGTGGCATCGACAGGACAGACCTTGGTACAGGGCGGTTCATCGCAATGCATGCAGGTCGTGGGCTGCCAGTACGCGGCCGCATGCTCGCTGTCCTTCATCGGGTGGACCTTGATCCAGTTCTGTCCCGGGTGGATCTGGTGCATGTGGTTGCAGGCCGACTGACATTTCTTGAGGTTCTTGCAACGCGAGAGGTCGATCACCATCACGAAGCTCTTTCCCGGTATGCCCATGCGCGCAGCAGTATTGGCCACGTTGGGCAGATCGGGAACCGGCTTGAGAAAAGCCTTGTCTACTTCAATGACCTCGCCGTCAACCGACAGGAGTTTTACTTTCTCGCCCGAGGGAGCGACCGTGTTGTCTTCGGGCGTGAAGATCCCCGCCCGGTTGCAACCGGCTGCCAGTCCTGCGAGTAAGCCGCCGGCGATCAGCTCTCTCCGGGTTAATTCTTTCTTCATAAACAATTAATTGGGTTTGGAGCGTGATCATTTAGTGGCGACCCAGGTATGGATCTCATCGGGGTCGATCTTTCTTTTCTTTTGGGGGAGGGCGCTTACATCAACCGTCACTAGCTTCCCGTCCTGGGTGAGCATCTTGACCGTTTTTGTTTCTTTCTTTTTCCCTGAGGTACGCAGGAAGGCGGGGATGGTGAGCAGGGAGGTGATGCCAAGCCCCCAGCGAAGAAATCGTTTCCGCGAGAGCGGGGTTGTTTCGGTTGCCATAAGCAGGTTGATTATGTTCATAAAAATAGATGGGTGGCGAAACATTAATTCCAACCTGGCTCACTGGTAAGGATGATTGTGGTCAGGTATGAAAAAAGCCGGACCTGCAGGCCCGGCTTTGCTGGAGCAATGCTCCTTACTTCTTGAATGTGCGGATATAGTTCACCACGGCCCAGATATCATCGGCGTCGGCGATCTTCTTCTTGAAAGAAGGCATGTCGTCGCGGCCTTCAACGGTCTTGTAATAAAGAGCGCCGTCGGTCTGGTTCTGCACACTGGGTTTGGTAAAGTCATCGGGCAGGGTCTTCAGCTGCGCGGCCTTGGAGCCATCGCCCTTACCGGTTTTGCCATGGCAGGACTGGCAGTCCTTTACCCACACAGCCTTGCCGGCTGCCAGCGAGGCGGCATCCGACTTGACGGGATTGGCCATTTTGTTGAACTTGTCGGGCACCGGCCAGGGATCTTTGGGCAAGACTGTGAAGCTGACCAATGCCAGGGTCAGTCCGGCCAGCAGGATCGTATTCTTTTTCATATGCTCTGTTTTTAATGTTGAATTAGGGTTATCAAATTCGTGGGTTCATTGATGCCTGAAATAATCCGGCACCTGCGTATCGATATTCGTCATGTCGATCAGTACCGGGTCCTGCCGTCCATCAAAGAGGAAGAGTCCATAGGGGTCCTGCCTGTTGAGGTCCATGCAAACCGGGCTGCCGGACTTTCGAAAGAGCAGGAAGCGCACGTTCTTCGCTTCGATCACCGGTACCCGGGGCCAGTTGGCGTTCAGGAACCGGTGCGCATTCCTCATCTGGTAGCTGTACTCGTGTGTGCTTCCGGCGAAAACTTGCGGGTCGGTCACTTCCCGGATCCGCAGGTACTGCGCGCTGTCGGGCTCAAAGAATACAGCTGCCGCTCCGTCAATGATCAAACTGTCTTCATAGGAGGATGGAGGCTTTACCACTGCTTTCTTCTGGATGGTGGCTACCGGCGCCTCCGGCGTCCCGCAGGCAAACAGCCAAGCCAGGGGAAGCACTGCCAGGAACCGGGAGATCGCTTTCATGGATCACAAAATCAATAATTCCACAGGCGGGTTACGTTAAAGCCGATCAGGAATTGCCGGATGGTGATATTTCCTTTTTCGGTTTTGTAACTGTTGCTATTCTCCAGGTTGTTGCGTTGCGGGTTGAGGTACGCATAGTTTCCGAGGAAGAGCTGGAACGCGTGGCTGCTGGTGGTGAACTCCAGGCCGAAGGCGATGTTCGGCGCCGGGTTGCCCGACACGTGCTTGGTCAGCGGCTGGTCGTAGTTCACGATCACATTGGTCACATCGGTCAGCTTGTACCTGCCGGCGAAGGCGATCGCGAAGTGGTCGTGCTTCATCTGGCCGGCGACCACCTTGGTGGCGCTGTCGACCCGCTTGTAATAACCGTTCACCGCGTTCTGGTGGGTAAGGCTGGGCGCTACCTGCAGGGAAAGCTTCTCGTTGATCTTCCGTGCAATGATCAGCTGGTGGAAGAACTTCAGGCGGTCGGGAGAGGCGCCGAAGGTCTTGGAAAGAAAATCATCTTTCTCCTTCAGCAGGTTGGTCCGGAACAGGCTGTTGTCGGGATCTTTCCGGGTGTCGTACGACACGTTGGTGTAGAACGTCGCACTAACGGGATACTGGCCCTTGGTCTGCCGGATGATGGCATACTTGGCACTGAAGTCCCAGAGCATGTTTTCCTTGGTGATACCCCAACCCAGGTTGAGGTTGTTGATCGGTGCGTAGCTCACGCCGATGCGGATATTCGAAGGTGCGAAGAGGCCCCAGAAATTCTCGTAGCCCTTTCCCACGGTACCGAAGCGGTGCATGATGTCGAGCTCGAAAGTTTTCTTCACCGGCACCATCACGGTCTGGTTGTCGATGATCCAGATGCTGTTGAAGGTATTCTTTACCGGCTTCACTTTCCGCACCGGCGCTTCTTCTGTGGCAGCTGAATCGCTGCCGGCAGTTGCGGCGGTGCTGTCCGTTTGTGCCTGTCCGGCTACCGAAAGGCAGCTCGCAAGGAGCACGACAGCGGCCCGGCGGATCTGTGCGTTTGCATGTATTTGAAGTTTCATGACTTCTGTTTTAATCAGCGTTAATTGTTTGGAGCTCCGTTCCTGATCCAGTCGTAGATCTTTCTCTTCTCAACGGGCGAAGGGATGTAGGTGCTCATTTCCCCGTTGATCATCAGGTAAAGTTTACTCTGGTTCGGGATCAGCGTGTTCACGAAAATCCCGTTGTTCAACGACTGGTAGGCCTTGGCCTCGGTGAGGTCTGGGGCGTGTCCTCCGGTGGCATGGCAACCGGCGAGGGCGCAGCTCCGGGTGAAAATTGGGACCAGCTCGTCCTTGAAGCTTACCTGCTGCGGGGGGCCGTCGGGGTCGGCCTGGGTGATGATGTCTTTGTAGCAGCCCGTCAGTCCCAGGGTCACTATCGACAGCAGCATAACACTGAGGGAGACATATATTGCTTTCATCGCTTTTGGTTTTGGTGGCGCTTACTTGTTGTTGAAGTTCATATTGCACTCGAGCTCGATGCGGTCCGACACGTTGGTGCTAGCGATACCGAATTCGCGGCAGTTGAACTGGAATTTGAGTTGCAGTCCGAACACGCTGTAGGCAGCAGCAGTTCCGAATTGCACGGTCTTCTTGCTGGTATAGGTGAGTTTACCGGGAATGCTGATGGTCTTCGGCTCGGTGAGGCCGCCTTTGAAGGTAAAGTTCATGGTCACCAGGTAGCCGGCGCTGGCGGGATCATATTCCACTTTAGTGGTCTCGATCTTGGCGAGGTTGGCAGGAGTCAGGTTCTGGGTACCGGCAACGATCGCCGTAGTGCCGAGTGTGGTGATGTTGCAGCCTGCGTCGCGGCCGGGCTCCCCGGTGTTGGAAGTATTCACCTGCACATATCCGTTAAAGAAGGTCCTGGTGGGATCACTCTCGTAGAAAGCCCAGTCGGCATCTTTCAGCGGCTGTCCGGTAGTTACATAGGTAATAGCCTTGTCGGTGGTCACCTTGGCCATTCCGAACTGGTTGAACCTTCCGGTCAGCAGGCCCGAAGCACCTACATAGTTCGTTTGCCAGAGCACGCTGGAATGCGCCTTGTCCAGCTTCCATTCGTTAGCGTTTCCGGTGGTCATATTTCCGGGTAACATGATAGCATCGCCGCGGCGGACGGTTGTAGCGGAAGAATCGATTTGCAGATCTTCGTGCCGGCAGGCCACGATCAATGTCATGCTGCATACATACATCGCGATCAGGATGTAGGGTGCTTTGAAGAATCTTCTCATAACTGGGAGGTTTGGTGTGAACGATTAGTTAATAATTACAGAGCGCAAGCTAGGTTCCGTTTTTTGACGCTTTGATGACAGTCATCAGAACAAAAGATGAGGTTTGTCAGGGCAGATGTTCCAACACTGATCAATGCCCTTCCTGACTTGCTCTGGCAGGGTGATAATCAGGCAGATAAGCGTTGATGGCCAGGCATGGCTTAACGGATCCCAGAGCTGCTGAACGCGCGATTTTCAGGCCGCAGCAGGGCGAAGAGACGAAGGATAAATACCAGAAGGAAGAAGAGCAGCAGGGGCCCGTTGGCCAGCCAGAACTTTACCTGCTCGTTCGCATACCAGGCAGTGGCGGGGTTGAAGCTGAGGAAGGGATTGTTGGCGATCGCGTCGAACCAGAGCTTGAACCCATAGAGGAAGCCCAGGTGGATCAGTAGGGCAAGGGACGCGGCGAGCAGGCGCTGGGGATTTCCGAAACGGGAAAATGCATGCAGCCCGAGGTAGCAACAATAATACATCAGGGCGATGAGGGCAACGGCCACGATCTGTCCCGGCTCGGGCTTGAGGATGCTGCTCCCCTCCCCTTCGAGCCGCAGCAGGAGGTGGCGAAGCACGAACAGCCAGCCTGCGTAGCAGAGGATAAAAAGGATGGCCCCGATGAAGCCTCGTGTTTCGGTTCGTTTGCTGTTGCCCATACGTATTCCTTGTCGGTTAGATGCCCGTAAATAACCGGCAGCAGCAAGGCTTTTCCTATGAGCGTGCTCACCGAGGGGAATGAGCATGCTCACGGAATTTTGCCCGCGCTTATGATTTTCCCACTTCTGAAAATAGCTTTACCGATTTCGTAAACGCTTATCGGCAACCGGAGTGAATTTCGCCGCATGAAACGATCCTTACCAACCGGCTTTCTTTCCCTCCTGTCCGTAATCTTCAGCCTCAACGGCTTTGCACAGGCGGGCCCGGCTCCTGTCGACACCCTGGCGCCGAAGACCAGATATCTTCCGGAGATCACCATCGTGGGCCGCGGCAGCCGTTCCGACTACCAGCAGCTTCCCGAGATCGTCGGCACCAATATCTACGCCGGCAAGAAAAGCACGCTGATCGTGCTCGATAATGTACAAGGCAACGTAGTGACCAATACGATGCGGCAGGTGCTGGCCAAAGTGCCGGGCATCCATGTCTGGGAGAGCGACCCCAGCGGGATCCAGATCGGGATCGCGGCGCGCGGACTCAGCCCGAACCGCAGCTGGGAGTTCAACATCCGGCAGAATGGCTACGATATCGCGGCCGATCCCTTCGGTTATCCGGAAGCGTATTATAATCCCCAGCTCCAGGCGGTGCAGCGCATCGAAGTGATCCGCGGCCAGGGCTCGCTGCAATACGGCCCGCAGTTCGGCGGGATGATCAACTATATTCTTCGCAACGGCAGCGAGATCACGAGCCCCTTCCAGTTCGAAACCCAGCAGACCGTTGGCTCCAATGGGCTGTTCAACTCCTACAACGCCGTCGGCGGCACGACCAGTAAAGTGCACTACTACGCCTTCTACGACCACCGTGCCGGTGATGGCTGGCGCCAGAACAGCCGCTACTTCACGGATGCCGTTTTCGGTACCGCCACCTACCGCATCACGCCGAAGTTTTCGCTCGCTGCCGAAGTGATGCGCTCGCACATCCGCAGCAAGCAGCCGGGCGGACTGACCGACGCGCAATTTGCCGCCGATCCGCGCCAGAGCCTGCGCAGCCGCAACTGGTTCGACCTCACCTGGACCACCCCGGCCCTGACCGCTGTGTACCAGATCGCACCGGCCACACGCTGGACGACCAAGCTCTCGGCTACCCTGGGCGACCGCAACAGCGTTGGTTTCACCCGGGCCATCACGGTGGCCGATACCATCAACCGGTCGACGCTCACCTACAACAACCGGGTGCTGAATGGCGACTTCTACCGCAACTATGTACTGGAAAGCCGCTTCATTACCGACTGGAAGACCGGCCGGTTCACCCATACGGTTTCGGGCGGCCTGCGCGCTTATAAAGGCAATACGCACCGCCTGGCCGAAGGCCGGGGCACCACCTCTTCGGACTACACGATGGCGCTCGCGCCCGGAGCGGGTTACGACCGGGACATCAACTTCGGGTCGAAGAATGCGGCCGCCTTCGTGGAGAACATCTTCCGCATCGGCTCCCGCCTCTCCCTCATTCCCGGGCTGCGCTACGAGTGGCTCGAGGGCAAGGCGGATGGCCGCATCGGCTACAAGGTCAACGGGCAGGACAGCCTCCTGCAGAACGTCACCCGCAGCCGTAGCGTGCTGCTGGCGGGCATCGGCGGCGAATACCACGTTACCTCCACCACTGAAATTTATGCTTCGTTTGCGCAGGCCTACCGGCCCATCCAGTTTGCCAACCTGCAGGCGCCGGCCGCTACCACCGATGTGATCGACGAGGACCTTAAGGATTCGAAGGGCTTCAACCTGGACCTGGGCTACCGGGGCAAGATCCAGAATTTTGTGCAGTTCGATCTCAGCGGCTTCCTCATGCAGTACAACAACCGCGTGGGCACGCGCTCCGTTGCCGCCAGCGGCAGCACGCCGGCCTATCGCCTGGTCACCAACCTGGGCGCGAGCACCAGTAAGGGTTTTGAAGGCTACCTGGAAGTGAACCCGGTGCGCGCCTTCCACCGCAACACACATTGGGACCTGATCGTGTTCGGTTCCTACAGCTACCTCGATGCCCGTTACAGCAATGCCTTCAAGGATGCCTCGATCGCCGGCAAGCGCGTGGAGAATGCGCCCAAGGATATCTTCCGCGGCGGCCTTACCGGCGGCTACCGTTCCTACCTTCTCACCCTGCAGGTGAGCCATGTGGGCGCTGCATACAGCGAGGCCACCAATACGGTCGCCCCTTCAGCCAACGGCCAGGTCGGTCTCATCCCGGCCTATACGGTAGCCGACCTCACGGCCTCCCTGAAGCTGCCGCGGAACATCACGCTCAAGGCCGGCATCAACAACCTGTTCAACGAGCGCTACTTCACCCGCCGCGCGGGCGGCTATCCGGGTCCGGGTGTGTTGCCGGGTGACGGACGGACGGGATTTGTTTCGCTGGGCGCGAAGCTGTAATTCCATCATTGCTTCTATAAGAAAACAGGCTTCTCACGAAGCCTGTTTTCCATTCGGCAATTAAATGACCGCCAAGAACCTGAACTGATATTCAAAAGGGTGTTGCTTGGGGCGAACTTAAAATACGATATGCGTGTTATCGGATCTCGCCCAAAGCTTAGCGTCCGTTCCAAAATTATTGGTCGGCCTACTTGTACCAAGCTTATGCTAGGGGTTTGTTGGCAACGGGGCTTAAAACTAATCTATGATTTCAACCATAGAGCGGGGCGAACGCCACCGCCATCTCTTGGGCGACCATGAACACCATTGCCACGAACATAGACATTTCCGTTGGCGTTCACACTCGCAGATGTCCGCCCATAGTAGCCTGGAGAACGCAGTCGCCACCAATGAAATTTACCGCTGAACTTTGCTTGACGTTTTGTATTGTTTTCATCATCAATCAGCCATTTTTGTTTGCCTTTGGTCTTCAAATTATCAATACTGTCGCCAAAATATTTGCAAACCTCTTCCAGGCTCAGTAAAAATATGTTGTCAACAGTGTTGGTTCCGCCTTTTGTTTTGAACCAAGGGTTATCGGGATTACTGTTTGCTACGGCAACTATTCTGGCTTTTTCCTCAGCCGTAAACCTGCTGTAAAACTCGTTATTAAGATATCTTCTCAAATTGCATTCAGCCCAGGTCACCTCAACAAAATGATTATGATACCATTGCAGGTCAATTATGTCTTTACTAATTAGCAATATGCTGCTTATTCTAAAGTCAAGCACTTGCCATGTATAAGCTCCAAAAGCAATTGTGTCGCCATTTTTCATAGGTTAACCTTCATACTTATGAAATGCAGTAACTGTCAGGAAGTACCCATCAGGGTCACGCAATGAAAACTCCTCTTTCAGAGAACTTGGATTTACATGAATCTCTTCTTCTATCACACAACCTGCTTTCAAAGCACTTTGATAGATGTGATTCATATTTTCCGTTCTGAAGTAAAGCAGTAGCCCATTCCCCGGTGTAATCTCCGGATTTGCCATTGTTGGATGGTTATGCTCTCCCCATTTGTGGAGACAGAGCACAGTCTCATCATCATCAGAAACCAACACAGCAAAATGGTCGTTGCCGTGAGTATTTCTAAACTTAAAAATATCTTGATACCATTTTGCACTCGCCCTGATGTCTTTTACGGCTATTATTGGGTCTAATTTTGTCATAAGTTTTTGAAGCTAGTTGTATCATTGAAGCTGTT
>CBHWDR010000089.1:0-8732 GCA_966112575.1 uncultured Chitinophagales bacterium | reverse complement strand
TGGCCGAGCAGATCGCGGAATACAAGAAGGAGAACAACATTACCATCCTGCAGACCAGCCGCTGGAACGAGATCCTTGATCGCGCCTGCCAGCGCGCTGAGAACCTGGGCCTGAGCAGGGAATTCATCACCAAGTATTTTGATGCCGTGCATATGGAAAGCATCAGTCACCAAACCAAAATATTCAACCGCTGATGCCTGTCAAGAACCTGCGTTTTACGTATCAGAACGTGCAACTGCACCTGGCTTCTTCCTTCTCGAAGCTGAAGGAGCTTGCCGACCCGCGTTCGGCCATCTTCCTCACCGATGAGAACGTGCTGGCTGCGCATCCCAAGAAATTCAAAGACCGCAAGGTCATCGTGATCCCGGCAGGCGAGGCGCATAAAGTGCAGGCGACCGTGGACTCGGTCATCAGCCAGATGATCGCGCTCGAAGCCGACCGCAATTCCTTTCTCATCGGGGTGGGCGGCGGCGTGGTGACGGATCTCGCAGGCTACATCGGCTCCATCTATATGCGCGGGATCCGCTTCGGGTTCGTGCCAACCACGGTGCTTTCACTCGTCGATGCTTCGATCGGCGGCAAGAGCGGCATCGATGTGGGCGCCTACAAGAATATGATCGGCGTGATCCGGCAGCCGAACTTCATCCTGCAGGATCTTTCCCTGCTCTCGACCCTGCCCGACCAGGAGTGGGTCAACGGCTTCGCCGAGATCGTGAAGCATGCTGCGATCCGGGATGCAAAGATGTTCGCCGAACTGGAGAAGCGCGACCTCGGCTTTTACCGGAAGAAGAAAAAGGAAACGGAAGCATTGATCGGTCGGAATGCCTTGCTCAAAGCATCCGTGGTGCTGAAAGATGAATTCGAGACGGGCGACCGCAAGCTGCTCAATTTCGGCCATACGCTGGGCCATGCGCTGGAGAACCAATACGACCTTTCCCACGGGCAGGCGATCTCGATCGGCATGACCTACGCCTGTGCGCTGTCGGCGGTGCGCACCGGCTTTCGCCATACCGATCGCCTCGTGCACCTGCTCGAACGATATGGATTGCCTACACATATGGCCTTCGATCGCGACCGGGTGATCGACGTGCTGAAAATGGACAAGAAGCGCCAGCTGGATTCGATCCGGTTCGTGCTGCTGGAACGGATCGGAAAGGCCAGGCTGGAGCAGATCTCGATCGCTGAACTTTATGAAATGTTGTAATGCAGGTAACACTCATCCCAACCCAGCTTAGCGGCACGGTCTGTGCCCCGGCATCGAAAAGCGCGATGCAGCGCGCCTGTGCGGCCGCCCTTATCCGTGGCGGCAGGGTAACCCTCACCAACCCGGGCATATCGGAAGACGACCGGGCGGCCCTGGGTATCATCGGCCAATTGGGTGCCCGCGTGCAGGTAGGCCCGGAAGTGATTATTGACAGTGCAGGATTCGATCCGAAAGGAGCGGAGCTTCATTGCGGCGAGAGCGGTTTATCGGTGCGCATGTTCACACCGATCGCCGCCCTGGATCGTCGTCCGATCCGCATCGAAGGCAGCGGTAGCCTGCGCAAACGTCCGCTTGATTTTTTTGAAAACGTGCTGCCTCAACTGGGCGTTCGCGTTAACACCGATAGGGGACGGTTGCCCCTGGAGGTGCAGGGCCCGCTAAAGCCGGCGGATATTACGGTTGATGGCAGTCTTTCCTCACAGTTCCTTACCGGCCTCCTCTTCGCTTACGCTGCGGCACAGGCGAAGGATGTGACCATTCACGTGACCAACCTGAATAGCAAACCCTATATCGACCTTACGTTGCAGGTGATGAAAGATTTTGGCCTTCAGGTGCCGGTGAACCAGGACTACCGGCATTTTTATTTCGGTGGCCAGCCGCTGCGTTCGGATCCGGGCCCGTTCACCTATGCGGTCGAAGGCGATTGGAGCGGGGCGGCTTTTCTGCTTGTTGCCGGGGCGGTCGCGGGTGATATCCTGGTCACGGGACTGGATATGTTCTCCACCCAGGCCGACCGCGCGGTATTGCAGCCGCTGATGCGTGCCGGCGCGTTGATGAGCATTGAAGAAAAGCAGATCCACATCCGGCGCTCGGCTTTGAAAACTTTTCATTTTAATGCAACGGATTGCCCCGACCTGTTTCCGCCGCTGGTGGCGCTTGCCGCCTGTTGCGAGGGCCGCTCGGTGATCGAAGGCGTACACCGGCTGGCCCACAAAGAGAGCGATCGTGCCTCGACCCTGCAGGAAGAGTTTCAGAAATTGGGGATCGACGTGCAGTTGCAGGACGACCTGATGATCATCACCGGTGGCCCGGTGCGCGGAGCCTCGGTTGATTCGCACCACGACCACCGGATCGCGATGGCCTGCGCCGTTGCCGGCCTGCGCGCGGATGGCCCGGTGCGCATCGAGGGCGCGGAAGCGGTAGGAAAGTCTTACCCCGCATTCTGGGACCACCTTCGGCAACTTGGCGCCGGATTATCTTTACCAGCACAAACCACCACATGAACCAATTCGGCAGAAATTTCCGGGTATCCATTTTTGGTGAATCGCACGGGCCGGCCGTCGGCATTACCATCGACGGCGTTCCGGCCGGCCTCCCGCTGAGTGAAGCCGATTTTGCTGCGGACCTGGAACGCAGGAAGGGCGGCACACAGAAAGGCACCACGCCCCGCAAGGAAGATGATCAGCCCCGGTTCCTCACGGGTGTTTTCAACGACCATACCACCGGCGCACCCCTCACGATCCTGTTCGACAACAACAATACGCGTTCGGGCGATTATGAGAAGATCCGTGCGATCCCGCGCCCGGGCCATGCCGATTTTGTTGCCCATGAGAAATATGACGGCTTCGAAGATTACCGGGGCGGTGGCCATTTCAGCGGGCGCCTGACGGTTTGCCTGGTGGCTGCCGGCGTGGTTGCGAAGAAGCTGCTTTCCGGCATCGCCATCGAAGCCCGCATCCTGGAGGTGGGGGGCGAAACCGATATCGAAAAAGGACTGCAGGGGGCGATCGACCGCAAGGATTCGGTTGGTGGACTGATCGAATGCCGGGCGGTTGGACTGCCGGTGGGCTGGGGAGAGCCATTTTTCGATTCGATGGAGTCGCTGATCAGCCATGCGGTGTTTTCGATCCCCGCGGTCAAGGGCATTGAGTTCGGCGCCGGCTTTGCCGCGGCGCGCATGACCGGCAGCGAGCACAATGACCCGATCCTCGATGGGGAAGGCCGCACGGCTACCAACCATGCCGGTGGGATCGTGGGCGGCATCAGCAACGGGAATGAGCTCATATTCCGGGTGGTGGTCAAGCCTACCTCCTCAACGCCCCGGGACCAGGTGAGCTGGAACCGCGAAACGGATGCCTTGGATACCCTTGCAGTGCGGGGAAGACATGACCTTTGTATCGCGCTCCGGGTGCCACCCGTACTCGAAGCCGTGACCGCGATCGTGCTCGCCGATCTTTCGCTAACAGCAGGTGAACCAGGGGTTTAACTTCAGTTTGGCAAAATTGGAGCGGCAATCGGCGAGGGTCGTCGAATTGTGGGCTGCAGGCGCTTAGAAAGCGGGTAATTTAGTTATATATTGCCCTCGAAATTTCTACCATCGAGTAGCCGTTATGATTACGAACCGCCTCCTTTCACCCTTTATGCTCCTGGCCGTATTTTGCCTGTTGCTGGGAGTTGCCGCCTGTTCCGACCATGCCGATATCGGCAAGAAAGTGATCGTAGAGAACAAGGAACAGATCGACGATAAGGCCGGGGAGGTGATCCACGGCACCATCAAGGACCTGCTTTCGGGCGACACCGACCTCGGTGATTCCTTCAAGATCCGCAATACCAATGTCGTTTCCTTCCTCTACGACGCGAATGAATACAAGCCGATCTGGACCACGGATGGCAATTTCACTCCGGCAGCCGACTCCCTGATCGCCTTCATCGCACAGGGAAAGCAATACGGACTTTTCCCCGAGGATTATTACCAGCAGCGGATCACTACCCTGCGCAACCAGCTTGTGGGAGACACCTCGCGTACCGAGCAGAAACTTGATGCGGCCATCTGGTCCTATTCCGATCTCCTGATGACCTCTGCCTTCGTGCAGCTGGTTCGCGACCTGAAGGCCGGGCGCATCCAGCCCGACAGCATCGTAGTCCGTGACTCTTCGCTTAATATGAAATTTTACCAGGAGCAGCTGGCGGCCTTCCGCAAGGTGCCGGCCGATTCCTTCGCCCGCCGGATCGAACCCGAGCACCAGGGTTATCTTGAACTGCGCAAGGCCTTGCAGAAATTCCTCACTACAGCCAACCTCCGGGATTATACGCCGATCAATGTGAAGGATACCCTCAACTGGCCGAAGATGGTGTATCGAAGATTGCGGGAAGAGGATAGTTCGCTTACGGTCAATGGCAATCCCGATTCGCTGAGCGTTTCGGCTGCGATCAAAAAATACCAGAAGCGGAAGAAGCTCAAGCTCGATGGTAAACTGACGCCCGACCTGGTGAAGCGGCTGAATACGACCGATAAGGAGAAGTTCCTCCGGATCGCGATCACCCTCGACCGGTATAAGATCCTTCCCCGGCTTCCGCAGCAATATGTGTGGGTGAACATTCCCAGCTATTATCTGCAGGTACACGATTCCGACTCGGTGGCGCTCAGCTCGCGGGTAGTGGTGGGCAAGCCGGAAACGCGAACGCCGATCATCACCAGCGCGATCGAGAACATGATCACCTACCCCAAATGGACGATCCCCGAAAGCATCATCAAAAAAGAGATCCTGCCGGGCCTCAAGCGCGATCCGGGCTACACGCGCCGGAAAGGCTTCTCGCTGGTCGACGACGAAGGCAACGAGATCGATCCGTACAAGGTCAACTGGGGCAAGTACAAAGAGATGATTCCCTACCGCGTGGTACAGGGCAGTGGTGACGACAATGCCCTGGGCGTGTTGAAATTCAATTTCGCGAACAAGTATTCGGTTTACCTGCACGATACCAACCAGCGTTATCTTTTCGGCAAGACGGCCCGCGCGCTGAGCCATGGCTGCGTGCGCGTACAGGCCTGGAACGAGCTGGCGCAGTACCTGCTACGAAATGATAGCCTGAAGTCGGCCAATGCGGTGAAGATCGATTCGCTTTCCAGCTGGCTCACCACGAAGCAGAAGAAGTACATCCCGGTGCGGAATCCCATGCCGCTCTACATCCGTTATTTCACCTGCGACGTGAAGGAAGGGAAACTCGTTTTTTATGACGACATTTACGGAGAAGACAAACGTATCCGTGAAAAATATTTTGCCACCAAATGATCGCCTATGCTGAACCGTTTCCTGATCTTTTTACCGCTGGTCTTTTGTCTGACCGGCCGTGCACAAACCAGCGCAGAAAAGAAAAGTGAGGAAGTAGAAACGGTGCAGGTCACCAAGACCCTTTATGGAACGGCCAGTTATTATGCGGATAAATTCCACGGCCGGCCCACAGCCAACGACGAGATCTACGATAAGAACAAAATGACAGCGGCCTGCAATGTGCTGCCCCTGGGCACCTGGATCCGGGTGACCAACCTGTCGAACAACCGGAGTGTGGTGGTGAAGACCAACGACCGGCTGCATCCACGTATGACAAGGATCGTTGATATGAGCCGCGCCGCAGCCGAGAAGCTGGGGTATATCAGCAAGGGATTAACCCGCGTGAAAGTGGAGGTCCTGGTCAGAAAATAAGCGGTTTCACCCGGCCCCAAATAATTTCCCTAATTTAATACGCAGCCGTTATTTTTGTTTTGCTTAAAACCAAACTACTCTTTATGAAGAAAGTGCTTGCTTCGGCGTTCCTTCTTTTCCTCCTTTCGCATACATCCTTCGCCCAGGACCGCTCCCAGCTTCGTCCGCGTGCACTCGGTGTCAGCTTCATCATGAACGATTTCACCACGGCCCAGCGGATCCGCAGCAGCTCCTTCGAGAGCGTGGTAGGTGATAAGAAGTGGGCCAAGTTCCGCGAGATGTCGCCCGGAATTGCGCTGACTTATTTCAAGGGCTTGCAGAAGCATATCGATTTCGCCGGCACCCTCGCCGGATCCTTCACCGATTATCCTTTCCCGAATCGTCCGGCGCTTGGACAGGACGCCCTGCTCCTCGAAGCCGACGCCTCGGTGCATTTTAAGATGTTCCCCGAGAATTACTGGTTCACGCCCTATCTCTCGGTAGGTGTTGGCGCCAGCAAATTCAAAGACTGGTATGGTGCGTTCATCCCCGCCGGCGGTGGCCTGAAAGTGAACCTGTTCGACGAGGCTTCGCTCTTCGTACAAACCCAGTACCGCATCCCCGTGCATGCGGAGAATGCCAGCTACCATTTCATGTATTCGCTCGGTATTTCGGGTATCATCGGCAAGAAGCGCTGATCACCAACCGAAGACAGAAGATAAAAAAGAAGAGAGCCGCATTGCGGCTCTCTTCTTTTTATTGGTATGATCGTCTGATCGTTCAGGATTTGAACCGCGCGCTCACGACCAAATCCTTGCTGCCCGGCGTATACGTATAGAAGCCTTCGCCTGATTTCACGCCGAGCTTCCGCGCGGTGACCATGTTCACCAGCAGCGGGCAGGGCGCGTATTTCGGATTGCCAAAACCTTCGTGCAGTACGTTCAGGATGCTGAGGCATACATCGAGTCCGATGAAGTCGGCCAGTTGAAGAGGGCCCATGGGATGTGCCATGCCGAGTTTCATCACCGTGTCGATCTCTTCCACGCCGGCCACGCCTTCGAAGAGGCTGTAGATCGCTTCGTTGATCATCGGCATCAGGATGCGGTTCGCAATGAAGCCGGGGTAATCGTTCACCACGCAGGGGACCTTGCCCAGCTGTCGGCTCAGCTCTACGATAGTGTCGGTAACGGAGCGTTTGGTGGCGTAACCATTGATGATCTCGACCAGCTTCATCACCGGTACGGGGTTCATGAAATGCATGCCGATCACGTCTTCGGGGCGATTGGTAGCGGCAGCGATGCGGGTGATGGAAATGGATGAAGTATTGGTGGCAAGAATGCAGCCTGCGGGCGCAAATTCATCGATCTGCCGGAAGATGTTGAGCTTGAGGTCGATATTTTCAGTAGCGGCTTCTACCACCAGCTCGGCATCCCGGGTGCCGGTGTCCAGTGACGTATGGATGCTGATATTGGCGAGTGCAGCCTCTTTTGCCTCAGGCGCAAGCGCACCTTTCTGGATCTGGCGGTCGAGGTTGCGGGTGATGGTAGCCAGGGCTTTGTTGAGTTGCTCCTGGGACACGTCGACCAGGGAGACCGAGAATCCGGACTGGGCGAATACGTGTGCAATGCCATTGCCCATCGTTCCGGCACCAATAACGCAGACTTTTTTCATATAGCTAGGTTTTTGAGTGCCGCAAAGATAGGGTGGGGCCTCAATGACCAAGCCGGTGCCGTTAAGAAAACAGAAAGAAGAAGGAAAGGTCGATGAAAGTGCTTAATTCTTGCGTTTGAAATCACCTCGCTTCCAGGCCTGAATGAATTCGGACCAGGCTGCGGGGTTGAAGATGTTCATCGGGGGAACCTGGCCCTGGTAGGTGGCCCGGTTGGCGATGTTGCGCATCTGGATGGCCGTGGCGCCACCACCGTCATTGGGTGTGTTCATCGCCAGGGCGCGGCGTTTGGCGGCGCTGTTGTTCTTCCGGGCAAGCTCCAGGTCGTCGTCGGCTACCTTGGAATTCACAAAATCGCGGGCGAACTGCTCGGGTGTTGGCCGGGGGCGGATGATCGTGGCCGGGAGGTAGGCCGTGTCTTCCACCATCAGCTGCACCAGGCTATACTGGCTGCCTTCGAGATTCCGGGGGATGGCCGCCACTTTCATCTTATAGCTGACGTGGGTGAACTCGATCACATCGCCCTTGAGCGCCACAATGGAAAACACGCCCTGGTCATTGGTGATCGTGCCGCGTGAAGAGCCGCGGATGGTGATACTGACGGCCGGGATGCCCTTCAGGCTGTCGGCGGTCATCACGATGCCAAAGAGCTGCACTACAGAGTCCTGGGCGCGTTCGAACTGGGCTTCGGAACGCTTGGCCAGGAACAGGCAGGAGATCAGCAGTAGTAGGAACGCTTTTTTCATCGGTCTCCAAAAATAAGTCAACATTGAATTGGGCGGTAAAGGGTACCCGTTTGGTGTTAACTTTGCGTCTTCATTAACAAATGCTCCTATGACCAAAGATGATGTGCTCAGGGCGCTGAGCAATGTGCAGGAACCCGACCTGGGAAAAGACCTGGTAACGCTCAATATGGTCCGCGATATCGAGATCGACGGCAATAATATTTCCTTTACCGTTGTGCTGACCACGCCTGCCTGTCCGCTGAAGGACATGATCGGCAATGCCTGTGTCAACGCCGTGAAGCTGCTGGTGAATAAAGAAGCGAATGTGCAGGTGAACTTCACCTCCAGCACTACAACCATCCGTTCCGATCGCTCTTCCGTGCTCCCAGGGGTGAAGAACATCATCGCGGTGGTGAGTGGTAAGGGTGGTGTTGGCAAGAGCACCGTTTCGGCCAACCTCGCGCTCGCACTGGCCAAGGGCGGCGCTTCGGTGGGCCTGATGGATGCGGATATCTATGGTCCGAGCGTGCCCATCATGTTTGGCGTACGCGGCGAACGTCCGCTGATGCGCGATGTTGATGGGAAGGCCCTGATCCTTCCGCTCGATCGCTATGGCATCAAGCTCCTGAGCATCGGCCTGCTGGTAGATGAAAAAAATGCTGTGGTCTGGCGTG
>CBHWDR010000088.1:0-8767 GCA_966112575.1 uncultured Chitinophagales bacterium | reverse complement strand
TCGTAGATCGTCCCCTTCTCTCCCAGGCCATGCCAGAAGATCATCATCGGGTATTTCTTGCCGTCGTTGGCGGTGGGGTTATAGCTGAGGGGGAAGCGCAGGCGGAAGACCACCCCTTTATAGATATAGCATTTGTACGCGCTGGTATTCCATCCCAGGCGGGGTGTACGCACCCATTTGCCAATGGTGCCGTAAACGGGTTCCGTAGGCGGAGCCGACGCATTGTAATTGACGATCGGATCATTGGGATCAAGAATGCTCTGTGCACTCCCAAAGAAACTGCAGAATAGCGCGCAGAATAGGAACAGGTAGTATGGCCTGGTGACAAGCTTCATAGTTTTCAAGCTTAAGATCAAAAGAATACGAATAAATACGGCTGTTGGTTTCCACCAGCTCGGAGTTACTCATTGGAAAAGGAAAGAGAAATTCTACAGGATGAGGGAGAAAGAGGCGATCACTTAGGATTTGGAAAACAATTACCGGGTGGTAATGGAGCACAAAATAAATCAATAATTTGGGTTATACCATACCCCTCCCGTTTTTTTGCGCCTTGTTCAAAAAAATCACCCTTTCGCTGCTTCAGGAATGAACCGGGCTTATCCGTTGTCTCCAAATGCTCCGTATTTTTGGTCTTCCCTCCGGTTCCTATGAAAAATGATAGTCGTCCAAACCACTAAATCATTTTTTATGAACAAACGCAACCAACTGACGCAGGCAATCTCCGCTTCGTTGCCTGCCTTCCTGTTTTTTTCTTTGATGAGCCTTGGTCTTGGCCTCAAAGCGCAGCCCTTCACCCGGGCGCTCAGTTATGATGCCACCCAGAGTGATTACGTTACCCTGCCCGCTAATATCGTTTCCTCGCTCAGCGGCGATGCCACGCTGGAGGCCTGGGTAAACTGGAAAGGCGGGAGCAACAACTTCCCCCGGATCTTCGATTTCGGCAATGACGGGAACAACTGGATCGCCCTGACCGCAGCCATCGATGCCGGCAGCTTCGGTCCCCGCTTTGCGATCAACAACAATGGCAACTTCTTCAGTTCCACACAGTTCGTTGATGCAGCTATTCCCCTGACCCCCAATACCTGGTACCACATTGCCGTTTCGATCGAGCACGCTACCAACACGGTCCGTATTTACATCAATGGCCAGTTGCAGGGCACAAATACCAATTTTTTCAACCGCCTCTCCTCGATCGGGAATACGGTTAATAACTGGATCGGCCGTTCCCAGTTTCCCGGTGATCCCTATTTCGACGGGATCATCGACGAAGTGCGGATCTCAAGTGTGGCCCGTTACACCGGCGCCTCTTTCACCGTACCTGCCGGCCCCTTCACCACCGATGCCAATACCGTTGTGTTGTACCATTTCGACGAAGGAGTGGGCCAGTTAAGTGGGAACGCAGCAGGCGGCCTGGGATCGGCCATTCTCGGCGGCGACGTATCCACCGAAACGCAGGACCCAGCCTGGATCGCCAATACGACTCTGCCCGTGCGGCTCAGCAACTTCTCCGCCCAAAGGGCCAACGGTGGCAACGCGGTCGATCTGAGCTGGACGGTCCAGACCGATGCAGCGACCCAGTCTTATATTGAGCGGAGCGCCGACGGTCAACGCTTTACGGTTATCGGCAGCCTGAGCACGACGGCCATTGGCAGCGAACGCCAGTTTACATTCCGCGACCTTGCCCCGCTTAAAGCCCGCGCCTATTACCGCATCCGGCTCGTTGAACAGGGCTCTGCCCCTGCCTATACGCGCATTTTGGCCGTGCAATCGACGACAAGTGGCGGCATTCACGTTTACCCCAACCCCGTTAAAGGCGGCTTGGTCTCCATCGAGCTGCCCCAGGTGCTCCGCCAGCCGGTCCGCATTCAACTGCGTACCAATACCGGCCTGCTCCTCCAACAGGAACAAAGGAGCGCCCCTGGAACCGACCGCCTGCAGTTCAGCCCCCGAACCGGGCTGCCCAAGGGCGTGTACCAGCTGGAAGTGCGATGGGGAAATGAACAACACAATTCCTGGTTGACCATCGAGTAAAACCAAAACAAAAGGCCACCAAGAGGTGGCCTTTTGTTTGCAACAGGAGCGAATTGACCGTAGTTCCGCCGACTGTATTTTTTTGTCTATTATTGTCCGTCCGTACATAAGCTGAAAATCCCGAACTTGAAAAAATATCTTTCATCCTACTGGGTCCGTTCCGCGTTCTACACCTTTCTGCAACGGTTCTCCATCACCCTGTTCGGATTTGCCAATTTCATCATCCTGATCCGTTCGCTCAACAAGGAGCAAATGGGTATCTGGGCGCTTTTTCTCACCTTCACCTCGGTATTCGAATCCACCAAGACCGGGCTGTTGAAGAATGCGCATATCATGTATGTTAGTTCCAGCTCCGACACCGAGGAAAAATGCAGGATCGCTTCGGCCTCCATGCTGATCAATGCCGGCATCACCGTTGTTTTCAGCTTGCTGCTCCTTTTCCTGGCGCCTGCCGCTGCTTCCTGGTTAAATGCAGGCCGGGAGCTGGCCACTATGCTGCAGTGGTTCATTCCCGGACTGGCCTTCATGGTTTTTTTCTCCCATTTTGAGGCGGTTCAGCAATCCTTCCTCGATTTCAAAGGAGTCTTTGCCGGCTATTTTGTGCGGCAGCTGCTGTTTTTTTCGGTGATCCTGGGCCATACCCTTTTCCATATTCCTTTTACCCTTACCCATCTCGCGCTTTACCAGGCCGGGTGCATCCTGGTGGGCACAGGGGTGATCTATATGTACACCCGCCGTTACCTGCATTACCGCTTCAACCCCAACCGCGCCTCCATTAGCAGAGTGCTGGGCTACGGCAAGTGGATCTTCGGTTCCGGCCTCGTTGCGAACCTCTTCGCTTCGCTGGACCAGCTGATGTCTGCACGCTTTATCTCTACCGGCTCGGTTGCGTATTACAATGCGGCTTCCCGGATCAATGCGCTTGTAGATATCCCTTCTTATGCGGCGGCAGAAGTTCTCTTTCCCAAAGCTTCACAGGCAAATGCGGAAGAAGGCACAGCGCGGGTGAAATATCTGTATGAAAGAATGGTGGCGGTACTGCTCTGCCTGACCGTGCCCGCAGCGCTCTTCATCATCGCCTTTCCCAAACTGGTTATCGGGATCATTGCCGGAACAGCCTATCTGGCCGCCGCACCGATCCTGCAACTGTATATGGTCACGGGAGTGCTCCGGCCGATGCAGAACCAGGCAGCAAACCTGCTCAACTCGATCGGGAAGCCCTCTCTGTGCTTCGTCATCAACACCATTTCACTGATCGTTAACCTTGGTGTTAATTATATCTGTCTCCGGGAATTCGGGTTTTATGGCGCCGCGATCGGTACGCTGATCACCTACATGATCGGGGCTACGATCTGGTATTTTGTGATGCGGCGCATCATCGATCTGCAGGTAGGCAATATCATCGGCCACATGGGAAGCACGTACCGGATGCTCTTCACAGCAATAACGAAACGGCGCGGCCCTGCGCATATAGCGCCGGACCCCATGGTTCGCCATTCGGAGCAGGTGGAGGACTGATTTAAATCTTGGCGAGGTAGAAACAGGCCGAATCCCCTTTTCGCTGTTCGTTCAGTTTTTTCGCTTCCGCACGGAAACGGCTCATTTCCGCTTCGGAGAAGGAAGCACTCTTGTCGAAAAGAGGAATATCCTTACGGTATTGCTCGCTTCCGTAAAACTGCAGTTCCCAGGAATCATAGACCACCTCTTCGATACGGAATCCGGACTTTTCGGCCAGGATATTCATGCTCTGCTCCGTATGCAGGAAGAAATGGCGGGGCGCATCCAGTTGAACCCAGTCGGTGCGGTAAGTTTCCCAGGCATGCGAGCGCGCCACTGGGATACGGATGAGCAGCTTACCCCCCGGACGCAGGCGTTCGTGCACCTGGCGTAGAACGTCGAGCGGCTGGTCCATGTGCTCAAAAACATGATGCATCATTACCAGGTCAAACGTGTCGCGGATATCGCTAACATCCTTTTTATGGATCACAATGCCGCAACGGTAGCGAATCTCGGAGGCGATATAGGGATCAACGCCCGCAAGATTTCGGAAACCGGCATCATAAAGCTGAAGCAGGAGTTTGCCTGAACCGCAGCCCACATCCAGCAGGCGCGCATCTGAGGTCACGTAGCCGGGACGCAGCCAGGGGAAATACTGGTAGAATTTTTCGGTTTGGCCGGGCATGGCCGACTTTCCTTTCAGATGGCCGGGAAGCAAGGCTTTCTTCAATGCACGTTTCAACACGCCCTTGGCCGTTGCCGGCACCAGCACATCTTCGCCTTCATTCTGGTAGGAATAATAGTCGGAAGGGTAATAACGGTCCATATCGGCCGGGATCTCGGCGATCTGCAGGCAGCCGCAATTGCCGCATTCGAAATAATTGAACCGGTCCCTCAATCCGAACATCATTTCCCGAACGGAATAGGGCGTGTTTCCCTTGCCATTTCCACAAATACGGCAGTTATACGTGGCCTGGGTTTCAACCTGACCGGGGGCAATCGATGATTCGCTCATTTGATGCATGAATTTAATTTTCCTGAAACTGGTTTAGGTCTGTCTACTGGCTGTCCATATTCGCACATAAATCGGTTGGTGCCTGCCTGGCCCCGCTCACCCGGCTGATGGCCGGAACTCGGGACCTGTCTGCTTCCATTCATATCGCCCGAAAAATACACCATAGTCATGGGTGTTGTGCTTCACAAATTCGGAATCATTGTCAATCACCGTAAAGGAACAGATATCCTCCACCGCATCCACCCGCGTGACGCCAGGAATCTGTAAGAAACAGTCGATCGAATAATTTCCGCGCACCAGCTGCCTCCCATCGATCTTCAGCACCACGTCTGAATCAATATTCGTTTTCTCACAGGAGAAAACCGCCCGCTTTTTCGCATCGAGTATGGTCACAAAGAGATCGCAGCGAAAATAAGGGTCATTAACGCCAAGGTCGAAGGAGATCCGGATCTCATCATTGACGTAAAAAGTCTGATTCAACACCCCGTGCGCATCGGTCATCCGGATATTCCGAAACCAAACGGACTTGTTTGTTTCACCCTGGAATTCATAGGTAGCCTTGCCACCAAGATGGCGGCCGATATAGTCGGCGATCACGCTGTTCACCTCCCCTTTCTCCACAAGCCTTCCCTGATCCAGCAGCAACGCTTCCGAACACAGCTTCGAAATGGCATTCATATCATGGGTCACAAACAGGATCGTGCGGCCTTCGTCGCGCATCACACCGCCCATTTTACCGAGGCACTTGGCCTGGAATTCGGCGTCTCCAACGGCCAGCACTTCGTCCACGATCAGGACCTCGCATTCCAGGTGCGCCGCTACGGCAAAGGCCAGTCGAACCGACATTCCGGTGGAATACCGCTTCGTTGGCGTGTCGATATAGCGCTCTACCCCGGCGAAGTCCACGATCTCGTCGAACTTGCGGTCGATCTCCCGCTTTTTCATGCCCAGAATCGCCCCGTTGACATAAATATTCTTGCGGCCGGTAAGTTCGGGATTGAACCCTGTGCCCACTTCAAGCAGGGAGGCCACCCGGCCATTGAGGCAGATGCGTCCCGTAGTGGGTGAGGTTACCCGGGAGAGCAGCTTCAGCAGCGTGGACTTGCCTGCTCCGTTGCGGCCGATAAGCCCTACGGCCTTGCCTTTTTCAATTTCAAAATTTACATCGCGCAGCGAGTACACGATGGAAGATGTACCCTTGGTTCTGCGGTCGTTATCTTCGCCGATCTTCAAAAAGGGATCGCCCTTCCCGCGCTTGATGGCCCACCAGCGCATGAAGTCCTGCGACATCGTTCCAGTACCGATCTCTCCGAGATTATACACCTTGGAGAGATCTTCCACTTTTATTGCGAGATTATTACTCATTGGTTGGGTGGGTTACACGGTATCGATAAAGACTTTCTCCGTCTTGTTGAAGATGATGATGCCTACCAGCAACAGCGAGAGGATCACGATTGTCGAATAGGCCAGTTGCCCCCAGCTGAACTCGCCACTACCCAGCAGCGACAAGCGAAAACTCTCGATGACGGAGCTGAGCGGATTCAGGTTGATGATCCTGCGAAACTGCTCGGGTGCGGCCTTTAACGAGTAAATGACCGGGGTGGCATACATGAGCAATTGCACCCCGAAAGTCACCAGGAAAGCCAGATCGCGGTATTTCGTCGTCATCGCCGACACGATCAGGCCGCAGGCAAGACCGAATAAGGCCATTAAAGCCACGAACAGCGGGAATAAGATCAGGTAGGGACTGAACCGGAAGTGAAAATCATCGCGAAAGAAAGCATAATAGAGCATTAGCAGCACCAGCGGGATCAATTGTACACTGAACCGGATAAGACTGGAAAACACGATCGACATCGGCAGGATCAGGCGGGGGAAATACACTTTACCGAAAACCGGCGCGTAATCGCGAAAGACCGATGCGGTCTTGTTCAGGCACTCCGCAAAATAGTTCCAGGCCACGATGCCCACCAGGTAAAACAGAGGCGCGGGCAGGCCGTCGGTTGGAATATTCGCCAGGTGGCTGAAGACGAATACGAACATGGCCATGGTAATCAGTGGCTGCAGGAAGAACCAGATGGGCCCAAGGATTGTCTGTTTGTAAAAAGCTATATAATCCCGCTTCACCAGCAGTAAAAGAAGATCCCGGTACTCCCAAAGCTCTCGGAGCCGAAAATCAAACAGCCTGCTCCGGCTTTCGATGACCAGGTCCCATTTCTGTTGTTTGTCGGCCGCTGCGTCCATTTTCGGTATGATTGAGTTTTCGTTCGATTTGATGTGAAAGTTCACCCACGCTCGCTTCCCAGGTGTGGGTATGGGCAAAGGCGATCCTGGCCTGTTGCCGCTCGGTCGTGTTTTCGCGCAGGGCCTGTTCGATCAATCCGGGATAATCGGCAGGCGTTTCCGCGAGATAGGTATAGTCTTCAAAGAGTGCCATGGTCTTGGTGCGGGTAGCCACCACCGGCTTGCCCATGGCCAGGTATTCATCCACTTTCAGCGGGTAATTGCCGATCGTGAGCATATTCACCAGCTGCGGGTTGATGCAGACATCGAAATGCTGCACAAAGCTCGACAATTGCTCGATGGGTTTGCGGCCCAGGAAATGCACATTCGGGATGCCATGAAGATCGGAGGAGGCGAACGCCTCATCTTCCGGTCCTACCAGCACCACGCTCCAGTCGGGGCGGGCCTTCGCGATCGTACGAATGATCTCCTGGTCCAGACGGATTTCGATGATCGCACCCACATAGCCGATCACCGGGCCGGCGATGCCTTTCATTTCCTCGGGCACCGGGTAGCTGGTCCCCGAATCGAACAATTCGAGATTACAGCCCTGCCCGATGTAGTAGGAATCGGGGTTGTGTTCCCGGCAATAGTCGGCCAGGAAGCCCGAATTTGCCGTAACCACATCGGAAGAGGCGATCAGTTCCGGTTCGAGGATGTTTCCATGTTTGCTCCAGTAGGAGTTACCCCGGAGGTAATCACGGCAATAGTAAATATATGCGGCGGGGTTGAGCAGTTTCTTCAGCCCGTAGCCATTGAAAAAATCATTGTCGTTGAACAGGAGAAAGTTGGAAAACCCGAGTTCCCTCGTCGCTTCCCGGATGTCGTTGGCGAAACGGCGGTTGTTGATCGCATTGACCGCCTTGAAAGCAGCCGTTGCAGGCAGCCAGTTGATCGATTCGATGATGCGCGTTGGATAGAGTTGCCAGATATTGTCCCCGACCGGCACCACTTTCGGGCCTTTTCCCCGGATAACTCCGAGGTGCTCCTGAATGCCCGGGTTGGGATCATTGGTGAGGACGCTTTTCCGGTTTATTGGGCCGTTGACATAAAGGACGCGGTTCTTCCGGGCCAGTTGCAAGGCGATATTCTTGCAGTTACTGCCGATCTCATAATACCAGGGCTGCAGTCCAATGATAACAATATCGTATCCTTCCAACATAGGGTTCAGTTTCGCAGGCTCAAGCCGGAGTTTTCATTCCTGGCAAGATAGCCGGTTTTTTCAAGAGTTGCCAGCTTATGGGCTCTGGGCAACGGTTTCGGGCTTATCGAAAGGGCCTGTAATGCGCTTTCGCAGCAAGTTTAAGCATGGGCCGGTCGCCACTCGTATCTCCGTAAGCATATACGGTTTCAAATTCCTTCAGGGCATGCCGCGCCAGAATTCGTCTGACCTTTTCTTCTCCATGACAATTGATCCCTTCCAGCCTGCCTGTAACCGCTCCATTCCTGATCTGCAGTTCCGAAGCGATCAGCTGCATCCCATTTTCCTTCGCCCATCCTTCGATCCAGTTGCGGGGTGATGCCGATACGATCACGATCTCTATCTTTTCATCCTTCAGACGCCGGATCTCATTCAGCGCTCCCGGGCGGACCAACCGGTCGAGCTTCTCCTTTCGGAAACGCTCACACCATTCGTTGAGCCGGGTTTCAGGCATCCCTCCGAAAAAATAGTGCAACACCCGCTCCTTGGCTTTCTGGTTGCTGATGATCTTTAGTTTGTAGGCCATGACCCAGGGGCTGCACATCAGGAAGCCCAAGGCAAAAGCAGGATCGCCTTTTACGAACCGGATAAACTCAAGCAAAGTATCCTTCGTTGTGATGGTTCCGTCAAAATCGAAAAACGCGATCCCCTTCTTCACAGTTTCCGCTTTTTAAACATGGGCTCGGGAATATTGGTGATGATCTTCACGTCGGGTGATGAATCGGTTCTCAGTTTTTGCA
>CBHWDR010000087.1:0-8858 GCA_966112575.1 uncultured Chitinophagales bacterium | reverse complement strand
CCTGCCCGAATTTGTAGAAGTATTCGCCTCCGGCGACGGGAAGAATTTCACTTCGATCGGGCGGTCCTCCGAATTCCGGCCGGATACCCTCACCATGGGCTGGATCACCATACCGGCAACAAAGGTGAAAGCCAGATATATCCGGGTCTTTGCCAAAAACTATGGCTTGATCCCGGAGACAAAGCCCGGTGGCGGAACCAAAGCCTGGGTGTTCGCCGATGAGATACAGGTCTACTAGTTTTTTAAAAAATTAAATAACTTGCAGTGAAAACCGCAGGAAGCGCTGGAGTTTCTGCGGTTTTATGCGTTTATAGGTCAAGAACATAATCGGTTTTTGCGGGTATTGGAATTGGGGGTTCGGAAATCAGCCTTATCTTTAGGATCCGAATAGAGACAACATGCAGAACCAAACCGCAGACATCCGGCTCATCGATGCCTTCGAGCGCATCCCCGTACATATTTTTCCCGATCTAAGGCAGGGCTCCCGCTTCGCCGCCACGGAAGTGGCCCGGTTCATCCGGGACAAACAGGATCGGGGCGAAAACTGTGTCCTCGGCCTGGCTACCGGTTCCACCCCAAAAACCTTTTACGCCGAACTCGTGCGGATGCACCGGGAAGAAGGGCTCAGCTTCCGGAACGTGATCACCTTCAACCTCGATGAATACTATCCTATCGACCGCGATGCGCTCCAGAGCTACAACCATTTCATGCATTACCATCTGTTCGACCAGATCGATATTGACAAAGCCAACATTCATATCCCCGACGGAGAAGTGGAGAAAGACAAGGTGAAAGAAGCCTGTGCCGACTACGAGCGCAAGATCGAAGAGGCGGGAGGCATCGACCTGCAGATCCTCGGCATTGGCAATAACGGCCATATCGGTTTCAATGAGCCGGGTTCCTCGATCCATTCGCGCACCCGCCTTACCAGCCTGGAGAACTCCACGCGCCTGGCAAATGCCTACGAGTTCGCCAACATCGCCCAGGTGCCGCGTCTGGCCATCACGATGGGCATCAGCACCATCCTCAAAGCGCGGAAGATCATCCTCCTTGCCTGGGGGCCAGGCAAGGCGCCGGTGGTGCGCAAGTCGGTGGAAGGAAATGTGACCGAGAGCGTGCCGGCCAGCCTGCTGCAACAGCATTCCGACTGCACGTTCATCCTCGATGAAGCCGCCGCCTCTGAGCTGACCCGGTATAAATCGCCCTGGCTTACCGGCGACATCCAGTGGGATTCGAAGATGATCCGGAAGGCCGTGGTGAATATGGCGCTCAAGCTGAACAAGCCCGTGCTCTCCCTCACCAATAATGATTACAACGAATTCGGCCTGGGCGACCTGATCGTGGAAGAAGGAGATGCTTATGAGATCAACCTGCAGGTCTTTTACCTGCTGCGCGATTCCATCACCGGCTGGCCGGGCGGCAAGCCCGATGCACACCTCCCCACGCACCCGGAGCGGTCTAATCCTTATCCCAAGCGCGTGGTGATCTTCTCTCCGCATCCCGACGACGATATCATTTCGATGGGCGGCACTTTCCAGCGCCTGCACGACCAGGGACATGATGTACATGTAGCCTACCAGACCTCGGGCAACATCGCCGTTACCGATGAATTCGTGACGCGCTTCCTTGATTTCGCCATTGGCTTCGAGGAGATCGCAGGCGTGGACAAGAGCAAAACCGAAAGCATCTTCAGCGATGTGCGCGCCTATCTCTCCGGCAAGAAGTCCAACCAGATCGATACGCCGCAGATCCGGGCGATCAAGGGCCTGATCCGCCGTTGCGAGGCCCGTGCCACCTGTCGTTATGTGGGCATTCCCGAGTCGAACATTCACTTCCAGAACCTGCCCTTCTATGAAACCGGCACCATCGAGAAGAACCCGATGGGTCCGGCCGATGTGGAGCAGACGATGGAGCTCCTGAGGAAGATCAAGCCGCACCAGATCTTCTGTGCCGGTGATCTTGCCGACCCCCACGGAACCCACAAGGTTTGCCTCGATGTGGTCTTCGAAGCGCTCAAACAGCTCAAGGCCGCACGCGAACCCTGGATCAACGATTGCTGGCTCTGGCTCTACAAAGGCGCCTGGCAGGAATGGAACATCGAGGAGATCGAGATGGCCGTTCCCATGAGCCCCGACCAGGTGCTGAAGAAGCGCTATGGCATCTTCATCCACCAGTCGCAGAAAGACATGGTTCCCTTCCAGGGCAGCGATTCCCGCGAGTTCTGGCAGCGCGCCGAAGAGCGCAACGCCGCCACTGCCGACCTCTATGCCCAGCTGGGCCTGACGCACTACGCCGCCATGGAAGCCTTTGTTAGGTGGAAATACTAGGGAAATAAAGAATAAAGAACAAGGAACAAGGAATGTTGAGGTAAAATACTTCTAACCGATCAGCGCCTCGCACCAAAAAGCCTAAAGGCAACCGTTAGGAAAAGATTGCTTTAAACAAAAACCTCCGTGCTCCGTCCACCGAAGCCTTGGCGTAGGTGGACTTTGTGCCTTTGTGTCTCTGTGGTTCAAAGAGAGGGTGCGAACCATCCCCCATGGAGCCCATTCCCGAATTTCCCCATTTTCGAATTCTCTCATTCCCGAATTGGCTATCTTGCCCCAATGCCTTTGCAAGACGAACCTGGGCAACAGGAGATGAAATGGAGGGAATGGATCCGGCGGCCGCGCTTCCGGCTGGCCCTGATCGCGGGACTGGTACTGATCGGGACGATCCTCGCCTTTCTGCCCTCCTTTTTTCAGTATATCGAAAAGCGGCCCGGCAAAATGCTGGAAGACGCGTTGCTCGACCGGCTCCCGGCCCGGGATGTATCCATTCCCATCTTCGCGGCGCTCTGGGGGATGGCCATTCTGTTTGTCGTGCGGAGCGTCCGCCAGCCCCTGTTCTTTCTGAACATGCTCTTGGGTTTTGTGTTACTCTTTGGGCTTCGGATCCTTTCCATGTCCTTGGTGCCGCTCGACCCGCCGCCGGGACTGATCCCGCTGGTGGATCCGATCAGCAATTCTTTTTACGGTGAAAATTTTATTACCAAGGACCTGTTCTTTTCCGGACATACGGCCAGCGTCTGTCTTTTCTTCTTCGGGCTCCGCAAACGCGGCGATAAGATCCTCGCCTTTCTCAGTTGCCTGATCGTGGGGGTCGGCGTACTGGTGCAGCATGTACATTATACCGTAGATGTTGTAGCCGCGCCAATTTTTACCTGGTTATGTTATACCGGTGCGAAGAAAATTGTAAATTGGTCACGGTCTTGACAATCAATACCTAAGAAACTCGTTACCCCGGTGGTGACGGAGCAACGCAAAAGCATAGAACCATGAACAAACTGCAAGTGCCTCCATTTACACTTTCAGACCGATTGACCGACGAGCAGCGTGCGTTTTTTGATCACTATGGAATGATCCGCTTCCGCAATTTCATTTCCCGTGATCTGGTGGCCATCTATCTCAGCGAGATCCATCGCATCGAGCGCGAATGGATCGAGAACGGTGTGGATAAGGTCAACGGCATTCCCTTGAAATTCGGCCGCGACGAACAGGGCAATAAAACCATCCAGCGCCTTTGTTTCGCCTCTCAATACAGTGAACAGCTTCACCAGCTCCTCTCCGAACCCCGCCTCCAGGCCCTGCTGGAACTGGTGCGTCCTTACGAAGGCCGGATCGGTGAGAATGAGAAAGACGGTCTGGTAGTGAATAATTACATCCATACGCCCAACAGCGCTTTTTCCCAGATGGGCTGGCACACCGATTCGCCCCGCGACCTCTTCATGGGACAGCGCATCATGCCCATGCTCAACGTAGGAATTCACCTGGACGACTGTCCCTTCGAGAACGGTGGGCTGCGCGTACTTCCCGGCACCCACAAGCAGGGCATGCTGAAGCTCCTGTTCAAGAAGAAATATTTCGTCGACCACAAGCCCGATCCGAAGGAAGTGGGCCTCGATATCGCAGCGGGAGACCTCACGGTGCACGACGGCCGCCTTTGGCATCGCGTGCAGCAGTCGCCGCACTATGGCGAGAAAAGCCGCCGCCGCGTGATGTATGTGCCCGTGGTCACCGGCAAGTACATGCCGAAAGACAAGAACAGTAAAACCCCATTCTATCACCGCTTCGCGCAGACCGTTCAGAACTGATGGCCGTATCAACGAACTATGCCCTGGTCACCGGCGCGAGCCAGGGAATCGGGCGGGCCCTTGCCGGCCAGCTTGCCCTGCGCGGCCATAACCTGATCCTGGTGGCGCGCAATGAACAAGCGCTGGCTCAAGCCAGCCATGAGATCACGACTACGTACCCGGAAGTGAAAGCGATCCCCTTCGTGCTGGACCTCTCCGAAGCGCAGGCGCCGCAGCAACTGTTCGACTGGTGCACTGCCAACGGCTATACAGTGGACATCCTGGTGAACAATGCCGGTTATGGTCTGAGTGGTCCCTTCGAGCAACATGCCCTTGCCGAGCACGAGAACATGATGGCCTTGAACATGCAGACGGTGGTGCGGCTCTGTTACCGCTTTCTCCCGATGCTCAAGCAACAGCCCCGCTCCTATATTCTCAATGTAGCTTCCACCGCTGCCTACCAGGCCACGCCTTTCCTTGGTTTGTATTCGGCAACCAAATCATTTGTGCTCCTGTTTTCCCGTGCGCTTCACCGGGAGTTGAAAGGAAGTGCCGTATCGGTCACCTGTGTATGTCCGGGCGCTACGGACACGGCGTTTGTTGACCGCGCACAGGTGGGCGACAAAGCGCGCAAGCTGGCCCGGAAGGTCCATATGACCCCGGCGAAAGTTGCGCGCATGGCCGTGGCGGGCATGTTTGCCCGTAAGCCTGAAGTGGTTACGGGCGCGATCAACAAGCTGGGCGTTTTTATCGCCTGGCTGCTTCCCAAATCAACCGTTGAAAATTCCGCGGCAAAAATTTATCAGTAGAAATTTTTTTTGGTTTTTTCATTCACATTTCTCCTATATTTGCAACCCGTTGACGCCGAAAGCAACAATGGAAATTTGAAAAAACGGCCTTGTAGCTCAACTGAATAGAGCATCTGACTACGGATCAGAAGGTTTCAGGTTTGAATCCTGACAAGGTCACCAATCAAGCCCCAGAAATGGGGCTTTTTTGTTTTTGGATCAGCAGGAAGGCGGTATTAAAAACGGGTATTTTTTGACGACCCCGCTTTGTGGAGAATTTACTGCAGAGCCTGAATAATGCAGGCTGGTAGCGGCTTTTGGTGTTGTGAATAAGCGACGGGTCAGCCCAACGTGTTTTATCTACGCGTTAAGATCATTAGCTTTATTTTTACCACCACTTAACTATGGAAAAACGAACCCTGAAATTTGATAACCTCGTAGACCTGGCCCGGTTTTCCAAGATCCTAGCCACAGGTTATCTGATGAACACGAACAACTTCACACTTACCGGAAAGTTTTCGGATTCGGAAGTCCGCACAGCGATTTCCATGTATTCCGCACAGGTGATCGAGACAACCGACAAAGTATTCACTTATTGAAAGCTGGTCCTTTCCCGGTACCATTCTGATAGCATGTTTCATGCTATTTTTTTTGTCCATTTCCGATCGATGCATATCCGCTTTCCCACCTCGCGGAACTGACGGCAAAGCCGCTGTGGATAAATTGCAGCTCTCGCTGAAAACCATATCCATTGCCCTTTTGGCGGCTTTGTGTATAAGTTTCGGCAACAAAAAATCAAGGTAATCCGGTCTTCGATTTCCCTAGTTTTACCACCGTGTAAAATCATCCGGTATGGAAAAGCAGACCTTGAAATTCGACTGCCTGATCAACATGGCACGCTTCGCAAAATCCTTGCAGTCAGGTTACCTGATGAACACCAATAAATTCACCGTAACGGGGCGGTTCACCACAGAAGAAGTGGAACGCGGGCAACGCCAGTACAGCGCCGAATTGATCGCCACCACGGAGAAGATCTATACCTATTGATCCTGCTCGGCATAGACGGTTCTGGCCACCGGTTTCTTCAACTCTTTTGCCGCTCCCTCCGATCGCCATTTGAATTCGTCCTGTCGGATCTTCCAGATGAAGCCATCGAGGATATAATGCGTGATCTGCGGCAGGGCCAGCAAAGGCACGAGGAAGCTGAGCCAGCGGTTGTTGATGCGGATATCGGGCAGGCGTCCGCCGCCGAAGACCGAACGATGCTCCTTCCATAGCGCGAGGTCCCAGAGCCCCTCTTCGATAAAGGCGAATAAAAAGAGCAAACCCAGGAAAACGAGGATGCCATAGCTGCCGAAAACCAGTTTGAGAAAACGATTTCCTTTTCCCTTCACCACATATTCTTTTTTCCCATAGATCCAGACCAGGGCCATGTAGGGAATACCATGGCTTACCACGTTCAGCAGGGTAAAACTCAGGTCGCCGTTGTAAAGGACGATGCCCACGTACCAGGCAAGGGCCGTGCCGGTGATGATGGCCAGCTTCGGAACATTCAGCCGCCGCGTGCGCAGGAAAGCGCCCAACTCCCGGGCAAGGAAAAGGGCCAGCACCAGGAAATACAGGACCGTAGCCACGTTGAGCAGGCCGCCAGCGGATACAAAAGCGAAATCTCCTTCAACGAACCAGTGGAAATTGCGAGGCCCCTTCAGGTGCCAGTAGAGGATCGGGTATAAGGTAACGACGTAGATTACCCAGCTGTCGATGCGCTTGCCAAGGCCGGACGGCTCTTTTCTTGCGTAGACGCGCATGAAGCCATACTGCTGTCGCACAAAATGATATACGGCCACGTAGGCCAGCACCCGCCAGAAATAAAGTGGGTCCATCGAATACAGCAATACGCCACCAACGAAAGAAGCAAAAGGTATGATCCAGAGCAGGGAGCGCTGTTCTTTCAGGGCTTCCGGGTCGAAGTAGGTGCGATAAAGCGTACTGTAGACGTGCGCCACATCGATCAACAGGATGAGGATCACCCAACCCGCATCGGATAGTCCGGAGTCGGGAGCGGTCCAGCCGGGAAACAGGATCAGCAGCAGCAGGCAGAGGAAGGGCGGCGAGAGGATGAAGAGGATGTCTACCCATGCCTTGCCGATCCAGGGCTGCGCGCGGATGCCTGTCGGGTTGTTATTCATGGCTTCACCTCCTTTCGGTTTTGCAGTACGCGTTCCGCAGCCCCTAATCCCTGGTAAAAGCCTTCTTCGAAGATCGAGATGCCGGCCAGGTCGGTATGGGCGAAGTGAATGCGTCCTTCAAGCGAACGCCCCAGCGCTTCCCGTTCCCCTCCATGGATCCATCCCGGTCGCGGCTGGGCCATGGCGTGGCCCCAAAGCTGAACGGTTACTTCCTCGATCCCATCCTCGAGGCCCGGATGCGCAGCCTGGAGGTCGCGAATGATCATGGATGTCCATTCATACGGCTTCCGCACCTGCGCCTGCTTCAGCGCTTCAGCCGGTTCCCCTTCCGTGAGCGGAAGGTAATAGGTCAGGTTGCGAACGGAGGGATTGGATTGAAGCAGCTGTTGGGTAGCATTCACATAACCCAGTGCCGCGCCTTCGTAGAGCACATTGTCCCAACTAAGCGGAACGCCCGTACGCTCCGTGAGGCCGCGCACTTTCAAATTGGCCACCATCCAGGGAGCATAGTGCAACTGTTCCCGGACCTGGGCGAGCCTTGTGTCATCGTTAAGGATACGTGCCGCAACAAATTGCGGCAGGGCCAGGATACATTGCCGGCAGTGGATGCGGACGGTTTCCTGTTTGCGCAGGTCGATGTAGTCAACATCAACCCCTGTCCCGGATAGCGCCACCCTGGTAACGAGGCATTGCGGCTGTAGTTGCTCCTCCAACCCACGCTCCAGCGCCTTGACCAAAAAGCCATTTCCTTCGGGCCAGGTGAGCACATCGCCGTGTTCTGCATTGGCGCCCTTGCCTTTCCGGCCGGCGAAATAGTGAATGCCTGCCCAGGCACTCGCCTGCTCGTAATTCGTTCCGAAATCATCACGGGTGCAGTAGTTGACGTACCAATGCAAGGGCTTGCAGTTGAAGCCCTGCTGTTCCATCCAGCTTTTCATACTGATCCGGTCCAACGACGTGAACACCTCGTCCGTACTAGAGCGGTCCACCGGTATGGCGAAGGCATCTTTTCCATCGCTGCCTTTCAGGTTTCGGTAACGATCCATCTCGGCGAGGAAGGCTTCGGTCTGCCGGCGCTCTTCGGCAGTCAGGCCGAACGAAGGGATCACGCCATCCTGCCAGCGTCCGTTGATATACAGGCGCTCTTGCGGATCGAAGCAGAGATGGTATTCATTGTACACGGGCAGCCCCTGCTCATAACCCGTGATGACACCTGCCTCCCGCAGGAAATCGAGGTATTCGGAAAGCTCGTTGTTCGGCGTGGGCACATAGTGCGCACCCAGTGGAAAAGCAGAAACTTCATTCCTGCCGAATGCCGCGTTGCCGCCCATATCTGGTTCGAGGTCGAGGAGACTGAAGTTGGACAGGCCCGAACGCCGCAGCCAGCGTGCTGCCGACAGGCCGCTCACGCCACCGCCGACGATCGCCAGGTCTTTTTCGACCGTTCGCGCCGGTGCCGCAAACTTTGGCTCGCGCAAAAGGTGGCCGATGGAAGCAGTGGCACCGGCGATGCGCGTCGGGATCTTATGTTTATTCCGGCAGGCGGGCGCGAGCAGGGCAAGCCCGCTCAGGGAAGTCAGGTATAGGAATCTGCGCCGGTCCATTATTGATCGAGGTATCGCTCCCATTCTTCTTCAAAATAATGCACGAGCGACTGGTTGTTGAGCCGGTTGACCTCGAGCGCCGTATGTGCTTTCATGTCGTCCGGGAAATTCAGCATCTGACCTAGGGTTTGCTTATTGAGAAAACGCAGTCCGTCTGGAAGGTTGG
>CBHWDR010000086.1:0-8894 GCA_966112575.1 uncultured Chitinophagales bacterium | reverse complement strand
GAACGGACTCGACGTGGCGTTCCTGTCCGCGAACCAGGGCCACCAGGCCACCGATAACGTGCAGGGCGTGCAGTCCGAAGATAATGTACAGGAACTGGCCTGCACCCGAACCTTCAAATCGTACGCCATGCGACCAGAGCCAGCTGAAACCCTGCCACTGCAGGATCACAAAGGTGATCCCCAGCACCAGCGTAGCCAGCAGCAGCGGCCGGAAGCGGCTCATCTCGCGTTGCTTGAAAGCACGGAGGCTCATCTGCATACTCAGGCTGCTCAGCAAGAGAACGCCTGTTGACCACCAGAAGTAGTTCGGCGTTTTCACGGTCTGCCAGCCGGCGGTTCCACTCTTCACGATGTAGGCGCTGGTGAGGCCGGCAAACATCATGATGATGCTCGCTATGGCTACCCAGAGCGTGAACTTGTGCGGATGGATCCTGTTTCTTTGTGTCGACACGGATGTCACTGGTTCAATCATTTTATGGTGTTTAGCGCAGTTGGTTTGGCTAAACGTCCGTTTCCGCCTTTACGGTCAACGGTTGGTTTCTATAATTTGTCTGCCAGCAGCGCCAGAAGCACGATCGGCAGGTAGATATAGCTCGAGAACATCACCCTTCTGGCCGACTTCACCTCCATATCCCGGTACAGGCGGATGCACTGAACCAGCAGGAAGAGATTCGCCAGCATCACCACGATCATTCCGGTCATCCCGGTCATTTTTACCGAGTAAGCCAGCAGGGTCATCGGGATGAGCAGCAGGGCATAGATCACTGTTTGCAGGGCCGTGAACTTCGTCGGGCCTTTATCCGCGGGCAGGAGTTTGAAACCTACGCTCGAATAATCCCGGTGCGCGATCCAGGCGATGGCCCAGAAATGGGGGAACTGCCAGAGGAACTGGATACCGAAGAGGATCCAGCCGCCGTAGTCCTTCCATCCATTGCCGGCATCGAAGAGGGCATCGTTTCCGGCCGCCCAGCCGATCAGGCAGGGTAAGGCGCCGGGAAATGCTCCCACGAGCACCGCAACCGCATTCACTTTCTTCAGCGGCGTATACACGAATGCATACAGGAAGAGGCTGAAGGCAGCGAGTCCGGCGGAGAGCAGGTTAAAGAAATATCCGAGTATCGCTACCCCGATGATCCCTGTAACGATGGCAAACCCCCAGGCTTCGTTCACCGACATCCGCCCCGATGCTACGGGCCGCTTGGCCGTTCGCTTCATGCGTGCGTCGGTTTCCTTCTCCGTGGCCATGTTCATGGCGTTGGCACTTCCGGTGACCAGGTAGCCTCCGATAAAGAGGGTACCGATCATGGCCCAGTCGTACTCCACCACTTTCGGGGCCAGCAGGTAGCTGATGACCGAGGAGAACACCACCATGATATTCAGTGATGGCTTGGTGAGCTGGAGGTAATCCCTCAGCTTACTGCTTCCTTGGTTTGCTACCGGTACTGTATCCGAATGGCCCATGCTCCTGCAAGTTTACCGTGCCTGCAAACACCTTTCTTTCAAAAAACTATTAGTGCACAGACTCACCCGGCTTAACGGGTTCGGTCTGCGGGATGAAATCACGTCCATCCTTACCGTAATCATAAGGCCAGCGATGTACTTCAGGGATATCGCCCTCCCAGTTGCCGTGGCCTGGGTTGATGGGCGTGGTCCACTCCAGCGTGTTGGCACCCCAGGGGTTCATGCTCCGCACCTTGCGGCCTTTGAACATGGAGTAGAAGAAGTTGAACACGAACATCAGGTTCACGGCAAATACAACGATGGTTACGATCGAGATCATTTTATTCAGGTCGCCGAACTTGTTGAACGAAGTCCAGATGCTGAAGTCCATGTAACGGCGGGGTACACCGGCCAGGCCCATGTAGTGCATCGGCCAGAAGATCAGGTAAGCGCCCGCGAGCGTTACCCAGAAATGGATGTAACCCAGGGTATTGTTGAGGTAGCGTCCGAACATCTTCGGGAACCAGTGGTACACACCGGCGAACATGCCGAAGAAGGCCGATACACCCATTACAATGTGGAAGTGCGCCACTACGAAATAGGTATCGTGAACGTGGATGTCGATAGTGGAGTTACCCAGCCAGATACCCGTCAGACCACCCGAGATGAACAGGCTCACGAAGCCAATCGAGAAGAGCATCGCCGGCGTGAATCGGATATTCCCGCGCCAGATCGTGGTGATCCAGTTGAAGGCCTTGATCGCGGAAGGGATAGCGATCAGCAGGGTCAGGAGCACGAACACAGATCCGAGGAAGGGATTCAATCCCGATACGAACATATGGTGTGCCCATACGAGGAAGGCCAGGATCGCGATCGCGAAGATCGAGCCCACCATCGCCATATATCCGAAGATCGGCTTGCGGGAGTTGACCGACATGATCTCCGAAACCATACCCATCGCCGGGAGGATGATGATGTATACTTCGGGGTGGCCAAGGAACCAGAACAGGTGCTGGTAAAGGATGGCGGAACCACCTTCGTTCGGCAGGATCTGGCCAGCTACATAAATATCACTGAGGTAGAACGAGGTACCTAGGTTCCGGTCGAACAGCAGCAGGATCGCTCCCGACAGCAGTACAGGGAAAGACAGTACACCGAGGATCGCCGTAAAGAACAGGCCCCAGATGGTGAGCGGCATGCGGGTCATGGTCATGCCCTTGGTGCGCATGTTCAGGATCGTGGCAATGTAGTTCAGGCCACCGAGCAGTGAAGACACGATGAACATGGCCATCGAAACGATCCAGAAGTCCATACCGGCTTTGGAGCCGCTGGAAGCCTGACCGAGTGCCGAGAGCGGAGGATAGGATGTCCAACCACCCGAAGCAGGACCGGTTTCCACGAACAGCGAAGCCATCATGATCACCGAAGCGAGGAAGAAGAACCAGTACGAGAGCATGTTCATCATCGGGGATGCCATGTCGCGTGCGCCTACCTGCAGCGGAATAAGCAGGTTGGCAAAGGTTCCGGACAGACCAGCCGTCAGTACGAAGAACACGAGGATCGTACCGTGCATGGTGATCAGTGCGTAGTAGAATTCAGGCTGGATGCGACCGCCCTTGGCCCATTTTCCGAAGAGGTTCTCCAGAAAGGGGAAGGTTTGGTCGGGGTAACCCAGCTGCAGGCGGAACACCACCGAGAAGAAAGCACCAATGATCGCCCAGATGATACCGGTGATCAGGAACTGCTTTGCAATGGTCTTGTGGTCCTGGCTGAAAATATATTTCGAGATGAAGCTCTGCTGGTGATGGTGGTGGCCATTACCATGATGATGCACGTCGTGCGTCACTGCCCCTTCATGCACGTGGATTGTTGCTTCGTTGTTCATAGTAACTCGTTTTATCCTCGGTTGATAATGTTATCGCTTTGCGGTTGCTGCGGAATCAGCTTTGGCGGCTGGCGCTGCTGCAGGAGCTGCGGGAGCCGGATGCGCTGCTTTGTATTCAGCTGTTTCCTGGTACTTCGGTGATTGCTGCGCCATCCAGGCATTGTATTCAGCCTGTGACTCCACAATGATGGTACCCCTCATCGTATAGTGACCGGCACCGCACATCTGGTCGCAGGAGATCTCGTAGTTGAAATCCTCGCCATACTTCTCGCGCATCTGGCGGGTCGTATACTTGGGTGTGAACCACATGGTCGTGGGCGTACCCGGAACGGCGTCCATCTTCAGGCGGAAATGCGCCAGACCAACGTCATGGATCACGTCCTTGGCGAAGATCTCGAACTTCACCGGCTTGCCCACCACTACATGCACTTCCTGGGAAGCGTAGATATCGTCGTGGTTGTCCACGTCGGTCCAGATCTGGCCGAGCGGGTTGCTGGTGGCTTCGTTGATGTTCTTATAATACTTGCGGCCGAGCTTGTTGTCTTTTCCGGGATAGCGGAACTCCCACTTGAACTGGCTGCCGGTAACTTCAACCACCTGTGCATTGGCCGGAGCCTCACCCGTGATCTGGAACCAGTAGTAGAGTCCAAAGCCTACGAGGATCGTGAGGGTGATCGCAGGGATCACGGTCCAGATCACTTCCAGGCGGTTGTTGTGCGGGAAGTAGAAAGCCTTCTGGCCTTCTTTCTCCTGGTATTTGAAAGCGAACCAGAAAAGGAGGACCTGCGTGATCACGAACACGATACCGGTGATGATCAGGGTGATCCAGATCATGCTGTCCACATATTCGCCATGGTCCGAAGCCGACTCCGGCAGGATCTTGTCTGCGAGTCTGTGGTTGCAATACCATACGCCAAACAGACCAACGACCAGGAAGGCCAGCAGCAAGAAGGCGTTGATGCGGTTCGATTCTTTCCGGGTTCTTTCCTCTCCGCGCAGGATGGCTACATACTCACTTGCCTTAGCGATCTGAAAGACCACCAGAAAGCCGAGCAGCAATGCAACGATTATCCAGGTTGTTGACATATCAATTTCGTTTTCTTTCTCGTACTAGTTTTCTTACGTGTGATGAATGATGCTCTCTTTCAGGAACGGGTGGTTGCGGGCGATCAGCGGCGCTTTCGAAAGCGAACGGGCCGTTACGAACATGATCAGTCCCACAAAGAATAATCCAACGCCAAAGTCCAGCAGAATGTTCGGTACATGATCTTTCGACACCGATGGGATCACCATCTGGTAGAAGTCCAGCCAGTGACCGAAGAGGATCAGTACGCAGACCATGGTGATGGTGCCGTAGTTCCGCTTCGAACCGCGACGCATCAGGATCAGCAGGGGCGCGATGAAGTTGATGATCAGGTTCAGGAAGAAGATGCCGCGGTAAGGTCCCTGCATCCGGTGCTTGAAGTAGATCGTTTCTTCCGGAATGTTGGCGTACCAGATCAGCATGAACTGCGAGAACCAAAGGTAGGTCCAGAATATGGAGAAGGCGAAGACGAACTTGCCAAGATCATGCAAATGCTCGCGGTTGGTGAGCTCCAGGTAACCGAGGTTCTTCAGGAAAACCACGAATACGGTGATCAGGGCCATACCGGCTACGAAACTGGAGGCGAAGGTGTACCAGCTGTACATGGTTGAATACCAATGTGCATCGATCGACATCAGCCAGAGCCAGGGAGTGGAAGACATAACGGTGAGTGCGAACAGGACCGCGAAGGCAGCTGCCCATACCGTGTTGTTCCATACATATTTCTTCGCCTCGCCAAGGGTGAGCTTGCGCTCGTCGGTGGCACGGGAGAGCTGACGGATCTTGGCGCCCAGCAGCCACCAGCCGATGATGGTGATGGCGCTCCATACGATCATGAATCCCCGGTTGAGGAAGCCCGACTTGTGCTCGATGGCCGAATCGAAATGGGTCGACTTCGGATCGGTGGCAGCAGGGTCAGCCCAATGGTAGATCGTGTGGTTGGGGCCGAACACCAGGACCAGCAGGATCACGAAGGTGATGATGCCGATGATGGGTACGCAGGTAGAGATGGCTTCTGCCACGCGGCGGAAGGACATCTGCCAGCCGCCCCAGGCCAGGGTCGTGGCAACAATAAAGAACATGGCCGCATTCACTACCAGCAGGAAGTAAACCGAGTTCTGGAGCAGCGCCGCCCAGAAACGCGCATTCTCATGCAGGCTTTCGGCGTCGTGGCCCGTCTTGGAACCATGCGTAATGAACAGGATGATGATCGAAAGCAGTCCGACACCCATCAGTCCCAGGGACCACAGGTTATACTTTCTCGGGATGACGAACTGATCTTTTAAAGAATGAGCCATTATCGTCTATTTAGTTCGGTTCTGATTATTGTTTTGGCTGAACACCGGTTTGTTTCAGCATCGGGTTCACCATCGTACCGGTGTTGGTGTTGCCGGCAGCGGCGGGTGCAGCACTGGAATCGGCGGTTGCGCTAGCACCGGCCGCGGGCTTGCCACCACCCTGCTTGTTGCGGATGTATTTGATCACCCACCAGCGCTGAACGGGTGTCAGCTGAGAAGCGTAGGACCCCATGACGCCCTTACCGTGCGTGATCACATGGAAATAGTGACCATCGGTCCATTCCGTCTTGGCCTTGTCGTTGACCAGGTTGGCCGGAACAGCGGGGTAAGCGCCATTAGCCACGATCGGTCCGTTGCCGTCGAGCGCAGTGCCATGGCAGATACCGCAGTTGATCAGGTACAGCCGCTCGGCCTCTTTCAGCATCGGCTTGGTAACGGCAGCGGAATCCAGCGGGTTAGGCGTGGCTTCTGCAGCTCTCAGGCCTGCGGAGTCGGCGGTGAACCGATAGAGCATGCCTGCCTCGCCACGGGCTACGGTTCCGGCTACCGGCATGCCGGTATAGCTGATCTTCCGGGCAGCCAGTGAGTCGTATTCACCTTCTACATCGTTATAACCATAGGTCTCGTAAGCACGGCTGTAGTACATGTCCGGCATGTACGCACGACCCGGGTCTTCGCCTTTGGCTCCGCCACAGCTGGCGAGTCCCGTTGCGAGGGCCATGCATCCTGCGGCAATAAGTATATTCTTCATTCGGAGTTAATTCTAAGATTAATGATTGACGGCTACGGTTTCGATCTCGCGGATACGGGGTGCGTCGTCCTTGTCGTAGCGACCGAGCCACCATCCGGTTTCCTTCACCTGCGTGCTCACTTCTACGGCTCCGAGACCCTGGAGGAACTGCATCGCCTCGTTCTCGTTGGTCTTGTCGGTGCATTCGATCGCCATAACGAACATATCGTCGGTAGCGCGGGGGTGGAAGTGGTCTTTCTTAACGAAAGGAGCCAGCTGGCAGAGGTAGCAGAAGGTCAGTACCATGCCCACGGCGGAGAACAGTACGGTCAGCTCAAAGGTGATCGGGATCCACGCCGGCAGGGCGAAGAAGGGCTTACCGCCGATGTTCATCGGCCAGTCGTAGGTAAACACCCAGCTGATGAAGCTCAGGGCCGTGATCGTACCCGAGATACCATAGATGAAGCCAGCGGTATGAAGGCTCGTATCGCGCAGGCCCATGGCCGCGTCGAGACCGTGGATCGGCATCGGGGTGTACACGTCGTGGATCTTATAGCCGGACTTGCGTACCGCCTTGACCGCGGGGAAAAGCACCGCTTCGTCATTGAAACATCCGACCACGAATTTTTTTGCAGGCATATTTTGTTCTTTTTGGAACCCGCTCTCTGCAAGCAGGACCAGCGTTTTCAATTCTTTCGTTCTCGATTCGACCCGCTCGGGAAGGTGTCCTCCTGAGCCTGCCGAAGGGGCTTAGTGATGCGCCTGTTTGTGCGCGAAATCTTCCACCGGCTCCTCTTCCACCACGTTCATCTTGTCTTTGAACGGCTCCCCGCTCTTCTTCAGGATATGCTTGATCTCCGCGATGGCGATCACCGGCATGAACTTCGAGAAGAGGAAGTAACATGTAAAGAAGAGGCCGAAGGTTCCGATATAGAAACCGATCTCCCAGATGGTCGGTGTATAGTAAACACTCCAGCTGGAGGGCAGGTAGTCGCGGTAGAGCGAGGTAACGATGATCACGAAACGCTCGAACCACATACCGATGTTCACCAGGATCGACATGAAGAAGGTGACGTAGATGTTGCGACGCATTTTGCGGAACCAGAAGATCTGGGGAGAGATCACGTTACAGCCCATCATCAGCCAGTACGACCAGCCGTAAGGCGAGTTCAGGTCGAGACGGTTGTAGCGGAAGGCGAACCACTCATATTCCACGTGCGAGTACCAGGCCATGAAGAGCTCGGTGAGGTAGGCGATACCTACGATCGAGCCGGTGAGTACGATCACCTTGTTCATCACTTCGATGTGCTCGATGGTAATATATTCCTGGAGGTTCAGTACGCGGCGCGTTACCAGCAGCAGGGTCTGTACCATCGCGAAACCGGAGAAGATGGCGCCCGCAACGAAGTAAGGCGGAAAGATGGTCGTGTGCCAGCCGGGGATCACCGAGGTGGCGAAGTCAAAGGATACGATTGTGTGCACCGAAAGTACCAGGGGGGTCGACAGGCCGGCGAGTACGAGCGAGAGGGCCTCGTGACGCTGCCAGTGCTTGGTCGAGCCGGTCCAGCCGAAAGCGGCCACACCATAGAACATTTTGCGCCACTTCACTTTTGCGCGGTCGCGCAGGGTAGCCAGGTCAGGAAGAAGACCAGAATACCAGAAGAGCAGCGATACAGTGAAATAGGTAGAGATCGCGAATACGTCCCAGAGCAGCGGGGAGTTGAAGTTCACCCAGAGCGGTCCGCGCGTGTTCGGATATGGCAGGGTAAAGAAGGCGTTCCATACTCGACCCATGTGGAAGATCGGGAACTGGCCGGCGCACATTACCGCGAAGATGGTCATGGCCTCTGCCGCGCGGTTCACACCCGTACGCCAGCCCTGGCGGAACAGGAGGAGGATCGCGGAGATCAGCGTTCCGGCGTGACCGATACCTACCCACCATACGAAGTTGGTGATGTCCCAACCCCATCCGATGGTTTTGTTCAGGTTCCACTGGCCGGTACCGTACCATACTTCACGTGCTACCGAAATAACACCGAACAGGAGAAGGGCAAGCGAGATCAGGAATCCGATCCACCAAAGGCGGCTCGGGTTGGCCTCCACCGGACGACAGATGTCTTCGGTGACCTGGTGGTAGTCTTTGTTTCCTTCTACGAGTGGCGGACGTACCTGCGATTCGTATTTAAGTAATGCCATATTTGAAAGCTTCGGGCTGTTTCCGTCTGCCGACGGGTCCAGCGGTATGATGATCAGTTACGTTTCTAGTTCAACTTCGATCGTGCACGGGTGCCGATCAATGGGCGCTTGCCGGCTCTTTAGCGGGTTCGTGCTGCGGCGTTACGGTTTCGCCGGCGTTCTGACGGGCATGCTCGGCGCCACCTTCGTGACCCTCGCCGCTCGGCAGCAGCTCTTCCGTGTTGCGGATCTTCGCCAGGTAGTTCACGTTGGGCAGGGTAT